>JANQRM010000317.1 GCA_028284565.1 Anaerolineae bacterium
AAGCCCAGCACAATAATCGAGATTTCACGACGATAACCGGAGAAGTAGCTGGCTATCCGTCCAAAAAGCTGACGGTCTGTGTATTGACGATCATAACTGTCTGCGTCGAGTCCGCCGAAAATTCCCATTGTTAGTCTCCCATGCTCGGTACAGGTTGCCAGTCGGTGGGTGTGGAGGGGGCATCATAGCGCGCAAAGATTCGTCGATAGGCGGGTGATGTCTCCATGAGTTGGTCATGTGCACCTTGTGCGACGACCTGTCCGTTGCGAATGACGATGATATGATCTGCCCAGCGAATCTGTGAGAGGCGATGTGTAATCAGAATGGTAGTGCGTCCCTCGGCGGCTGACCAGATGGCTTGTTGGATTTTGTCTTCGGTGGCACTGTCAATCGCGCTGGTACTATCATCCAAAATGAGAATGGGCGGGTCGGTTTGGAAGGCGCGTGCTAAAGCTAGCCGTTGGCGTTGTCCCCCACTGAGTGTTACCCCACGTTGTCCGATGACGGTCTCATAACCATCGGGGAAGCTCATTATGAAATGGTGGGCTTGGGCTTTTTTGGCAGCAGATTCAATTTGCTCTTGGGTGGCATCTTCATTGCCAAAGGCAATATTATCAGCAATAGACCGACTAAAGAGGAAGATGTCTTGTTCGATGATGCTGATTTGTGAGCGCAGGGATTCGAGTGACCAATCGCGCACAGGAATGGCATCAATCAAGACTTCCCCGGAGTCGGTATCGTAGATGCGGTTCATGAGTTTGGTGATCGTACTCTTGCCGGAGCCAGTTTGCCCGACAATGGCAACAGTTTGTCCAGTTTGGATGTCGAAGGAGACATCCGATAGCACCTGTTGTCCATCACGATAACTGAAATCCACATTTTTGAAGGCGATGGCACCATTTATCGGCGCGGCATGTCCCTTTGGATTGCGATCTAGATCGGTTTTGGTGACGATAATGCTAAGTATCCGTCCTGCACTAGCATAGCCGGAAGCCACACGCGACAAGGCGAAAAGTGAAGTGAATACCGGAAATGAAAATAGATAAAGCAAGCCGATAAAGGCAACAATGTCCCCAGTCGTGACAATCCCCGCGTTGTACAGTTGGAGCGATTGCAAAAATCCGACGACAAACACTAATCCGAGTAAAAAGAACGAGAGATAACGTGCTTCGACTTCCCCTTGTAGGATATAACGGTCACGCACATCATCGGCAAGTTGGTTGAAATAGGCGGATTCGTTGTCTTCTTGTGCTGAACCTTTAACGACTTGTAGCCCGTCGAGTGCTTCTGCTAACCGAGCGTTCATTTTGCCAAAGCGCGTGCGGACATCTTGTGCAATGGGATGCAGACTGCGGATGAACCGATATTGGATGATGACGTGTAGAACCACGAAGCCGATGGGTACGATAATGAATTCAGGTTTAATCAAGGGTGAGGCAAATACAGGCGTTAATAAGAACATGCCCGAACCAATCATGAGGTTGAAGCCGGGATTCATCATGAAGTTCATCTCGCGCACATCGTTGGTAACGCGCGCCATAATATCCCCTACCGGTTGCATATCATGGAAGGTCATGCTTTTGCCGAGTAGGCTGGCATAGAGTTCATCACGGACATCACGTTCGATGCGTTGCGAAAAAATCTCTGCAGAGAAGTTCCGAAGAAACTGCAAAAACGAGCGCATAATAGTAACAAAGAGAATCCCCCCAACGGCTAATAAAATCGTCCCGTTGGTTTGTTCAGTGATATTGGTTAAGGCATCGAAGGCTAATCCAATGAAGTACGGCACGAAGGCGGCGAGGGAGGCATTGGAGAATGCTCCCAAAATGAGGAAAAATAGAACGAGTTTGTGCCGACGGACGTGCGACCAGATGAAATGTGCTGGGGAACGATGGTCACTGTTGTAAGTGTTTTTGACGACGAATTCGGATGCCATGTATGAGTCCTAATATGGATGCTAATGATTGTAACAGACTTAGATAGGTCAGGAACGGTTAAATATCAGATTATCGGGTCAAGTGATAAATACGAATTGTCGCTAGAGTTATTGTGTCTTAAGATTCCTCAGTTTCAGAAGAATTCAGCGGTGAACATATTAGACTAATATTCCAGTCTCTTTCACCATGCCCAACAACAATATCTATCATGTGGCGATCAGGAAAATTCCCTTTGATTTCTCGATAGTATTTTGGCGATACTCGTACACCCAGCGTAAACATTTCCGCATCTACTTCAAACTCGATTAGAATATCCTTAATTCGTTTCGCTATTTCGCTTAACCTATCCGAATCCATTAATCCTGACATTATTTGAACTCTCCCATGACCTCGAATTGCAAGCTATTGTTCACTTAAAAATGCTTACAAATTCGATAAAATGTTCTATTTGATTATGACAAGAAGCGATGAAAACATCAACCTTTCTTTCGACAGGAATCGCCTTGTCCATTGGTACAGGTCAGGGTGTGATGGTGAGTGTGACGGGCAGGATGGCGATGTTGTCCTCTGTTGCTTCTGTTCCGGTTATCGGCAGGCGTTGAATCTCACCATTGTTGAAATAGACAACGACCCAGAGTTGATAGTCTCCGGCTGGGAGGTTGGCGGGTAATTCGAGCGCGCGGTTGTCCCAGATGCGTTGATGAGTTTCCCATGTGTTCGTCGGTGAAAAGCCAAAGTTGGGTGGGGAATCTTGTCCTTGAATGATGATACCCGCATCGGGCTTGGCGACAAACCATGCGATAACTAGATTCTGATCAATGGGTTCATCCGCACCCCAATAGAATGAAATTGGCACGACCTGCCCTGCTTGATAGTCTGTCCCGGCTGGCAGGTTATAGCCATCGAGTCTTAACGCATTTCCAAACCATATCTCGGTAGATTGTGTTGGCAATTGGAAACCAAAGGGGTCCGGGGCGGGATGTCCAGTATAAAATTCCAGCAGGCGAACAGTGGGGTCTTGACTCTGCATGGAGACATCACGTAGCGGATAGAAATAACGCGCAAGCCAACGCTCAATCGGGCGGAAACTCCATGTGAGGAAATCGCTCGTATCCGAGAGTAGCCAGATGCGGTCTCGTTTCACTGTGAGATGCCGAATCATCATCAGTGTATCGAAGTAGAGCCAGTCATTGGGATTATCCGATTCGATGAGGGCGGGGGTGGATTGGCTAGTGGGTTGGGATAGTTGGTGACGCAAGATAATGGTGCGAGGAGAAGCAAGAGTGTTGTAATTTAAAAAAAAGCGTTCATAGGTGCTGTTGGTCAATAGGAGTACATCATCCGATTCAGCTTCTGATTCCAGAATAGCTAGCGATTCATGTAAGGCAGTTTGTCCGCCACGAAATGCGCCGTCAATGGGATAGATGGCTTTTAATCCCAAAAAGGTCATGATAAGCCAAGCTGGACCTAGGAGGCTGACCATCCATAATCGGGCTGACTTGCGAAAGGTGATTATAATCATGCCGACATAGAGGATAATTAAGCAGACGTAGCCCAATGCCCAGAGGGGTGTATCCGTGCGTATCCAAGCAAAATCTAAGCCTAGTGCATCCCAAACGGAGGGTAAGAGGGTCCAGCGAAAGTATTCGGGCTGGGTTAAGCCGGGCAACCAATCTGCAACACTGCTGGCTTCTGGTGGTAGGAGTGTAGGGTATTGTATCCAATCAACCGCCACGGCGTTGAATTGAATCCACAGGCTGTAGATGAGCAAGCTGATAAAGGGAATCCCCCAGATGATGCGCCATCGTTTGGAAGAGAGCATCGATTCAAAAATAGGTAACGCGCCAAGCAGGACAAAAGGTAGGGTTGGGAGTAAGAAGCGCGGGGGCCAAGATAGACCGCCAAACCAGTGAATTTGCGTAAGAATAGCATGACCAAAAGCATAGCCAGCCAGTAAGACAATTACTGCCCAGATGAAGCGTAAGTTGGGACGCATAAGGTAGCCGATGAGACCGGGCAGTGCTAAGAGCAGAACGGGTGATGTGCCAAAGATACTCCCGCCGGGGGATATGAGATAAGCATAGACAGCCGTGCGCGAGAATTGATAATCTCCAAAGCCAATGATGGGTTTGGTTAGGTCGATGAGGAAGTCCATCAGCTCTTCAGATGACATTGCCCAGATGATTATGATGAGACCCGAAATCAAAAGACCATAAACTACCCCATTGAACCAACGTTGTTCTCGAATTTGCTTGATGGTTGGCAATGCAAGAATAATGAGCGCAGGAATAGCGAGGACACTAGAAGGTTTTGTCTTGAAGGCGGCGAAGACACATAATCCTGCGAATAGCAAGCCGACAATTGTCCAGATGTTTCGTTTGTGACGCGCCCATTCGATGCTCAAGCCAGCGAGAGCTAGAAGTAACATTACAAGAGGTTCGTGGAACATGGTTTTAGTATAGGCAATTGCCATCGTCCCTATGCCGAAGACGATTGTTGCTAAGATGGCAGTGCGTTCTCGGTAGCCCAGTAACAAGCTGTACCAGAAGAGGACTCCGCCTGTGAGGGCTGTGGCAATGACATTAAAGAGCCAGACGACGTGAACTTGTCCGAGTGAGAGCGCGTCAGCAAGACGATAAAGAAGTATTGTGAGCGCAAATTTGAAGGGTTCTTCTAAGTTGAAACCCGGTAAGGGATAGGTGGCATCTGACGATAAATTAGGATTGGAGACAAACCAGAAGGACTCGTCGAGTAGAATATCGCCATGACGAACATTGCTTGAGATAGCATCGAAGAAACGGAGCGCATCCCCACTTTCGACTCGTCCACTGTAGACAAGCATATAAACTGAGGCAAGTAGAATCATCAAACCAATCGACAAGGAAAATCGCTGTCGAGTGGTTGATGGGATTGTCTCCTCGGATGTTGAAGGAGGTGGGCTTGCCAAGTTGTCTATGACCCGCTGTTCAGCCGATTCAGAAAGCCAGAGACACGCTTAATGATTTTTTGGGAGGCAGACAGCTCACTTTTACCTTCTAAGCCGATTTGATAAGTCGCCGCCCCTTCGAGGATTTTACCTTCGCGGACTTGTAAATCGCCCATTGCCAGTAGCGTTTCGCTGTAGTGGTCTTTTTCACCGAGTTCTTCAAAGATGTCTGCGGCTTGACGATAGCTGTTGTAGGCTTGTTCTTTATCGCCTAAGGCAGTGTAGACTCCACCTAGATTGCCGAGTGCCTGCGCGACTCTTAAAGCATCCTCTGCTTCTTGGAAGGTTGCGAGTGCTTCTTGAATAGAGTCAAGAGCGTGTTGATGTTCGCCGAGGCTACGATGCACCACGCCGATATTGACTTTCATTTCCGCCGCCATCATCTCATCACCCGATTCTTGATATGCTTCTCTTGCTTGTTGGAAGAGACGTGTCGCGGCTTCGTAATCGTGTTGCTGGAAGAGTTTAATCCCTTGTTCTTTCAGTTCATCAGCTTTGGACATACAATTGACACTCCTGAATGGTTATCATAATACAACCCATTCTACATCGTAATTTCGAGCATTCCTTCGGCGACTTTTCTTAATTTATCGGTAGGCATCTTACTAAACAGCATGGCAATTTCAATAAAACCGAGATTTAGGGGGTTGGCTACAAACTGACGAGTCTCGCCATCTAAGTCCAAAAAGTGCTTCCACTCCTCACGGATTTGGAGCAATTCGCCGATATAGCCACTGCTTTCTAAGAAATAATCAACATTCTTGTTGACAGCATTGGAGAGGACGGTCAGTTCATGCATGGGAATGGCTTGTTCGCCGAGTTCATAGGCTTGGACTTGTTCCACAGACAAAAATGCTTGTGCGCCTATTTCCTCAATGGATAGTCCTGCTTCTTCACGGGCTTTGCGGAGTAACGCGCCAATCATGCGATGTCGAAGTGCCATGTATTCGGACTGAGCATCCACTTTGGTTTCTCTTGGAGATTCCATCGTCTTTTGTCCCCAAAAGTGGCTGATTGGGACATCGAGATAGTACGCTAGCAGTTCCAATTGCGGTAAATCGGGAATAACATCACCATATTCCCATGATTCAACCACTTCTGACGGAATCCGAAGCAAGCGCGCACAATCATCTATAGTCCTTGAGGCGTTGATTCTTGCATCCCGAATCAAGACACCTAGCATCTTCCCGCGAAGTCGATAGGACTCTTGATAATCATAGGGTTTATCAGGGTCTACACCTTGATTCTGCTTGTCGCGTACTGCTTTCATCCGTGAAGAAAAGTCGCCAAAATCCATCCAATTGTCCTCTAACAGTGTGGTTCTGAAGTTAAATACAGTATAAAACGTTGGGAGTTGCCTAGCAACTCATGACCTATTGTAACTGTCTATTCGGTTAGGAATTGGTAAAGAAAATTAAGATTTCAATGTCACAAATGCTAGATTGCATTATAATGAACAGTATGCGGAACGCAATAATGGACAATAGTCTATATGAATTCGGTCACAACAGACACTCAACAAGCCACAGTTCCCAGTAAAACAGCACCTGCACAAGAACTTGATGTTCTGCGGGCTATCCAACAAACGTCGCAAACACTGGGAACGATTTTGGACCTGAAACCCTTGATCAAAGCGACTGCCCCGTTTATCCAAGAGCTGAGTGGGTGTCATCATTGCCTCATCATGATGAATGATCCCGAAAGCTACGCCCTAGGGTTCGGAACGCTAGTTCCTGCTTTGGAACATAAGAATGAACAAAATGATTTGCGTTCAGCCTATATCAACGTCTATAACGGTGAAGATGATCCGGTCATTGGGCAATGGCTCGTTGGGAAACCAATTGCGATCGATAATCAAACCGCATCTCAATCGAGGGTTGCCGGATTTTTACAATTTGAGAGTTTTGACAATTTATACAGCTTCCCCTTCTATAGTCACGAAAAATTTATAGGTGTGATGGTCTTGAATTATCAAGGTACATCCATTGATAGTACCAAGATATCGTTGCTTCAAGCCGTAACGGACACGATTTCCATCACTCTCGAAAACGCACTAAAACACAATCAAACGGTACGTCAACTCGCTGACAATATGACCGAGTTGAATATTTTACGTCAGATTGATGAAGAGCTAAAAGACACCATCGAACTGCGACGGGTGTTCAAGATGATATTAGATTGGGCGTTGCGTTTCACGAATGCTCATGCGTCTGCTCTCGCACTTTATGATGTTGACAAAGATACCCTGCGTGTGATGGAACATTATGGTTATGACCTCAATAATTCTTTGCTGAAGGTAATTGAGGAGGATCATACTGGCGGCATCACGCACCGCGTCGCTCGTTTTGGGCAAGTGGAAGTAATTCCTGATGTCGCAATGGATAAAGATTATGTGGCGATTAATCCCAAGATTCGTTCTCAATTGTCTGTCCCCATTATGCGGGAAGATCGCGTTGTTGCAGTCTTGACGTTAGAGAGTGAAAAAGTCAACGCCTTTGATGATGGACATTTGAGCTTTATTGATGTGCTATCTCAGCGGGCTGGGGTTGCGGTGGATAATGCTCGTTTGTTTACCGAAACGCGCTGGGAACAAGAGAAACTGGCACTCATCCTCGAAAGTATTAAGGATAGCGTCATTGTTGTCAGCCCCGAACAACGGATTGTCCTGATTAATCCCTCTGCGCTTTCTGCTTTGCAGTTGTATAACAATGCAGACCGTTATATTGGACAACGCTTCCAAGATGTGGTGGATGACCAAGAGATTAAAGAGTTCTTCTACAAAGCCTTAGAAACAGACCAAGGTTCGATCGCCGAGTTTGAATTGCCCAATGGCAACTTCTACTATGCAAACATTGCCAAGCAAGCGGGTGTTGGCTGGATCATCATCATGCAAGACATCACCCCTTTCAAAGAGACCGACAAACTCAAGAGCGAATTGCTGGCAACTGCCTCACATGACTTAAAGCAACCGTTGAGTGTGATGCGAGGCTATGTCGATTTATTGAATATGACCAATGAATTTGACGAGCGGTCTACGCGCTTCATGGATAGTTTGCAGTTGGCTATCCGGAACATGCAAAGATTGATTGACGAGTTATTGGATTTGGCAAAAATCGAGTCGGGTTTACAGCTCGAAATCGAGTCGGTTGATCTGACAGCTGTACTCAATGATTGTGTCAGTGTAGTCAAGAGCAAAGCGGAAGAAAAATCCCTCAAAATCAATTTGGAAGTTCCACCTGACTTACCAGAAGTGCAAGGGGATCGATTCCGTCTGGGTCAGATATTCAATAATCTCGTTGGCAATGCAGTGAAATATACGCCTGCGTCAGGGCGAGTGAATATCTATGCTGAAAAACGGGGGTTGGTTTTACGCATCAGCGTGCAAGATACGGGTATTGGAATCAGCCCAGAAGACCGCGCACACATCTTTGACCGTTTCTATCGTGTCCGTCGTCCAGAAACCGATGGCATTGAGGGAACGGGTTTAGGCTTGGCTATTGTGAAGTCGTTGATTGAAGCACACCAAGGTAAGATTGATCTTGAAAGCAAGCTCAATCACGGTTCTACCTTCCATGTGACCTTGCCCATCGGTTAACCAAAAAGGCAACGGATTGCTCCATTGCCTCTCATTTTACCACTCTATTTAATCGTCTGAGTTTGGCGGGGGGGCATCGTCCGCCTCTACCTCGTTTGAATCCTCTTTAATTGACTCTTCGTCTACATCATCTTCCCAATGGGTGTGGATTTGAACTTCGCGCAACTCGTTTCGGGCATTAATCGAGACAATCGTTTTTACATCAATCTCTTTATCAATCAACCCCAGTTCTTGCAATGTCCACACGGTTGTCAAGCGGTCACTGAGATTGGGCCACTGGTCTTTCGCCCATTGATACCGTTGACGACAAAATTGCCAGATTTCTTCCGGTTGTTTGCCCCAGTTATAATTCTCGAATTCTTCCCAGATAAGGTCTGGATCGGTCATCGGGAAGAGGATGGTAATCATGGCGCGCTTGACTTCTTCGTGGTCACGTCCATGTTCTGGACTCACCCAATTGGCATGATACTTGTCGATAAAGGTGAAAATGCCATAGTGTGAATAGCGTTCGATATCGGCTTTCATTTCTTTCCGACGATTATAGGCGGCATCATAGGTTTCTTGTAAATCAACACTCGGCTCATGACTGATTTCGTCTCCATGATCTTCATGCGAGAAGTAGTGCATCTCAACCGAGTGAAGGAACGCAACCAAACGTCGGATACGCTCGGAATCGACGTTGAATTTGACGAGTTCACCATGTTCTATCATGTCATTCACAAGGTCAGCAATCCCACGTTGACGAGCCTCATCATGAGCGCGTTGAACCCCACTCTCATAGGCTAAATCGCGTACTGCCGGAGGAAGTGCCATGCCTTTGACTTTTTCATCCCGTTTGGTCAAACCTCCGCGTGAATAGACAACTTGGAAGAGCGTGATGATGACACCCGACACGACAATGAAACCTAGCGCATCCGTCTTCTGGGTTACTAAGACAATCAACATAAAATAGCTAGCGAACATCCCACGAAAACCAGCAAAGCGTAGGGATTTGGCTTCATCAGAGCCGGGTTGGATTCCACGGTCTAGCAAGGCATCATCACGAACAAAGAAGACCGTCGTGCTAGTAATGACGAAAGCACTGACAAAACCGAAAGCATAGAAGGCTTCAACAACGACGACTTCTCGAATGATGGGAATAAGTGCCGCTGAAAATGCCCATATGACCGCAATCCCAATGCGGTCATTGGCAAAAAAGGATGGCAAGCGACCTAACTGTGCCGCATTCGCCGCAACAGCCGCGCCACCCACATAGCCCCCTCCTTGTGCAAGAAGCAAGATGACAGCTAATAAAAAGGCGGCAACCAAGAGGAGGGATTCAGCCGATGTCCCCCCTAATGCCTCCTCGATTCGCCTTGCAATCGCAATATCAGTAGCAACTTCCTCAAGTGAGCGATCATCATGATGATGCTCCTCAAGGAAGTGGGCGGCATCTGCTCGGTCTTCCGCTGTCACTTCTGGTATTTCGGTTATTTGATTATCGGAGAACTGTTGGACAGCAACGATTTCATATTCAATCAAGAGGGTACTATAGCCCTCAGTCGCCGGTATTTTCCATTGTTCCGCTGTGAGCAATTGCACAACACCTGTCCCAATCAAAAAGATGGCGGCGAGCGTGAGTGCCGTGTTGATGACCTTCCATTTAGGACGTGCCGCGTGCTTTCCGCTGGCTGGAATCACTTCATAGCCAGAAAACCCGAGCATCGCGCTACTCATAGAACGGAAGAAGAATTGGAAGAACAATACGGAGCCAATTGCTGGTGCATTTCCAGCGACTCGAATGACCTCTTCGGCAACGCCGGTTTCCTGTAGCCGTTGGACAATTCCATCCGTGAGGAATGCCCATTGTGGATTACCCGCCGCCGCAGACCCAACGATAGTCAGCGCAAACAACGTAAAAATAGTGAATGCCCCACCACCGAGTAAGAATAAGGGAACCGCACGTTTCGGTCCTACTGCGACAAGGACAGCCATGATGAAGAAGGCAAAACCCTCGGCTAATAAGATACGATACTGCGCCCATTCTGGAAAAATGAGCATCGTCACATCTGCCGCCGAGATAGAACTAATGATGATAGTTAGCACCGCATCAAGGAAGAAGAGGCTTGTCCCCACCCATGAAAGCCAACGCATCCTAGGTGGACCAATCGCTTCAACTAGTGGACCACTCCCACCGGCATTGGGACGGAGATACGCACCTGCTTTGTAGGCAGGGACAATTCCCAAGAACAGCAAGGCAGATAACACAATGAAGGCTAAAACAGCGATGGAATGATAGCCACTCGCACCATGAATCGCGAGTAAGGTTTGATATGCCGCGACACTAAAGGCATCCGCCGCAATTTCAAAGATGAGTGCCAAAACACCGAGACCCGAACCACCCAGCAACAAGCCCTCAAACATGAGTTTGGGTAACTTTTTATTGGCGACCTCGGCATCTTCACGGCTGACATAACTACGGAAGGCGAACATAGATTGTCCTTAACCCCTATCCAAATAATTGAACCGAGAGAGCATACCACAAATTGAATTCCCTGTGCAGTCAATTCGCTCTCAATAGGACTGATTTTATCCCTTTTTTATAGTCTAACCCTTAAGGACTTTGTGTTGTCAGGTTAGCAGTTGCTCGGTAAGATGGAGATAAATTAATTAAACGGGGATTCGATAAATCGTTATGCCAGTGCTGTCTTCTCATATCAAAACCCAAAGCGATGACTATCAAGTGCAGTATCAACATAATCTCGAACTCGTTGAGCAACTGGAACAACGTCAAGCTGAGGTTCGTCAAGCGGGAGAGCGTGGGCGCAAACGAATGCTAGAGCGTGGCAAAATCCCCGCACGAGAACGGCTTGAGCTATTACTTGACCCCGATACCCCATTTCTCGAACTGTCTACCCTCGCCGCTTATGATATGTATAGCAATGAAACGCCGGGGGCTGGCTTAATCACTGGAATCGGGAAAATTAGTGGTCAAGAATGCGTCATTGTGGTCAATAATCCAGCGATTAAGGGTGGCACGACTTATCCTGTCTCACTAACGAAGTCCTTGCGCTCGCAAGAAATCGCCATGACCAATCACCTGCCGATGGTGAACTTGGTAGAAAGTGGGGGCGCGAATCTACCTCATCAAGCAGAAATCTTTGTGCCGGGAGGACGCGGATTTGCGAATCAAGCCAAGTTGAGTGGGATGGGTGTGCCACAGGTGTCGATTGTCTTTGGAAATAGCACGGCTGGCGGTGCATATATCCCTGGCATGAGTGATTACACCGTGTTTGTGCGGAATCAGGCATTGGCATTTTTGGGTGGTCCCCCATTGGTCAAGATGGCAACGGGCGAAGAGGTCGATGATGAAACGCTGGGTGGCGCAGAAATGCACGCGAAGGTCTCTGGATTGGTCGATTACATTGGGGAAGATGATGCCGATGCAATTCGCATAGGACGTGAGATTGTCGCCACTTTTAATCGGCAGACGTATGCTCCTTCTACACAACAAACACCTGAATCGCCCAAATACGATCCGGATGAATTACTGGGTATTGTGCCAATTGATACCATCCGCAAGCCCCTTGAAATGCGCGAAGTAATTGCCCGAATTGTCGATGGCTCACGTTTTATGGAATTCAAGCCTGATTATGGCTCTACTTTGGTGACTGGAAACGCTCATATCAATGGCTATCCAGTGGGGATATTGGCGAATAACGGCGTGTTGTTCAGTGAAAGTGCGAATAAAGCCACCCAGTTTATTCAATTGTGCAATCACAGCCGAACCCCATTAATTTATCTACAAAATATCACGGGCTTTATGGTCGGTGAACAAGCAGAAACAGGCGGGATTATTAAGCATGGAAGCCAGATGATTAATGCGGTTGCCAATAGCAATGTGCCACAATTTACGATTTTGGTCGGCGGGGCATATGGTGCAGGCTATTATGCCATGTGTGGGCGACCTTATGACCCGCGCTTGATATTCGCATGGACATCCAGCCGTACAGCCGTCATGGGTGCCGAACAAGCGGCAGGCGTGTTGGGAATTATCCAAGAGGCATCGGCTCGTCGTAAAGGCGAAGAACCAGACATGGAACATATCAAGCAGATGAAGTTCATGGTGAAGTATAAATTTGAGGTAGAATCCAACCCCTATTATGGCACGGCGCGGATTTGGGACGATGGGCTAATCGACCCGCGCGATACGCGACAAGTGCTGACGATTGGCTTGTCGATGTCATATAACCGTGATTGGGTGAGCGAAGGTCCACCCCATTATGGAAACTTCAGGATGTAATGGCTGATGACAGATCATGAGTTACATGAAAAGAATCGACTGTCGTGGAATGAAGCGACGAAAGCCCACAACAGTCACAAAGGCGACCAAGCGACGTTCTTTCGCAATGGTGGGAGTACCTTGTTTCCCGATGAGGTTGAGTTGCTAGGCGATATATTGGGCAAATCACTCGTGCATCTACAATGTAATGCTGGACAAGACACCTTGAGCATTGCCTCAAAACTGGGTGCGATGGTGACGGGTGTCGATATCAGTGATGAGGCGATTCGCTTTGCCTCTCAATTATCACAAGACAGTGGCATCCCTGCTGCGTTTATTCGCTCTGACGTATTTGATTGGTTTGAGGACAACACACAGCTATTTGATATCGGATTTAGTTCCTATGGCGCGACGATTTGGCTGTCCGACATTCAAGCATGGGGACGAGGGATTGCCAAAGCCCTCAAGTCTGGCGGACGATTTGTCTATATCGACTTTCATCCGACCTTTGGCATGTTCGAGAAGCCAAATGACCACTGGCAAATCACCTATCCGTATATGCAAGGAACGCATTTACAATTCGACGGCGTGGGTGATTATGTCGCCCTGACAGGCAGTATCGCCGAAGGTGAATTTGAAGACGGTGTACAAGATTTCCAGAATCCGCATGACAGTCATGAATTTGCATGGGGCATTGCCGATATTGTGATGGCATTGGTGGATGCTGGCTTAACCCTCAACCTCCTGAAAGAGTACCCTTATGCCAATGGATTCAAGCGTTTTGAAGATATGCAAGAATTGAATGGGCGACGCTTTGCCATGCCAGCGCACTACCCCCAACAATTCCCCTTGATGTTTGGTATCGTCGTTACAAAACCCTAATTGTTTAGTGAATGGAGGCACATCATGGTCGCATCTGCAACAATGACACATTCGTATAACCCCTTTACCGAAGAGCATGAGATGTTCCGTCGCACCGTGCGGAACTTTGTCGAGAAAGAAATCGCGCCCTATGCGGACGAATGGGAAGAAGCCGGACAAGCCCCCTTGCATGAGTTATTCAAAAAGATGGGCGACTTGGGCTTTTTGGGGCTGACCTATCCCGAAGAGGTTGGGGGTGCAGGCGCAGATATTTGGTTCACCGTGGTGCTTTGTGAGGAACTGAGTCGCTCGAATTGTGGGGGTATACCGATGGCAGTGATGGTGCATACCGATATGTGTACGCCTGCCTTAGCGAAGTATGGCTCAGAAGAATTGAAGCAGAAATTCTTAGAACCCGCGATTCGGGGCGAGATGGTCGGAGCGATAGCTGTGACCGAACCGGATGCAGGCTCCGATGTGGCACGGATTCGGACTCGTGCGGTGCGCGATGGCGATGAATACGTCATCAACGGGAGCAAGATGTACATCACGAATGGGACACAAGCCGATTGGGTGTGTTTGTTAGCCCGTACCGAAGATGGTGAAGACTATCATGGCATGTCCCTAATTATGGTTCCCACAGATACGCCCGGCTTTATCGTCAGCAAGAAGTTGAAGAAGTTAGGCAATCATTCCAGTGATACCGCCGTCCTCGCTTTTGAAGATATGCGCGTGCCAGTATCCAACCGGATTGGTGAGGAAGGCATGGGCTTTTATCTCCAGATGGAACAATTCCAAATCGAGCGATTGGTCGCGGCGTTGGGTGCGGTTGCTGGTGCAGAACTTGCTGTTCGGGATACGATTCTTTATTGCCAAGAGCGTAAAACTTTCGGTAAACCTTTGATTGCCAACCAATGGATACAGTTCAAACTGGGTGAATTGTTGACCGAGATCGAAGCGGCACGACACCTAAATTATTATTGTGCGAGCCTGATCGACGCTCAAGAAGATGCCATGAAAGTGACCAAGATTGCGTCTATGTGCAAACTCAAAGCGGGACGATTGGTGCGCGAGGTCGCCGATACCTGCCTGCAATTTTACGGTGGGATGGGCTATATGGAAGAAACACCCATTTCACGCTACTTCCGTGATACACGCCTAACAAGTATTGGTGGTGGTGCAGATGAAATCATGCTGGGTATCATCGCCAAATTAGAGAACATGAACCCAAGAGATTAGGTGATTGGTATAGATTGTGAAAAATATCACTTAAATTTGATTTGTTGTTCAGGTAAAATTGGGCGTTGTTTCTTGAGCAATGGAGTTCTCTATGTTTGAGGCTTTGCCCATTTTTCCCCATGTGAAATGGTTCGCCAATTTCACCTATTCCGACCAACCTGTGACCTTTGAACAAATCCTCAGCCCCGCTTTCATTGGCTTGGCGATTTTTACCGCCATCGCACTTGGAATAGCTGTGCTGATTGATCGTCAGTTGGATGGAACGGGTTGGTACGAGCGTATTTCAACGTGGTTTGCCGACCAAAAACACCGTAGCACCGACATTATCCGTATTGGGACGGGTATCACTTTGATGCTATCTTGGCAAGCTGACTCACTCCTGACACCGGAACTTCTAGTCGAACAGGGTTGGATTGGTTGGCTCCAATTTGTGATTGCTTTCCTGCTCTTGTTTCCACGCACCGTACCAATTGCTGGAATAGGACTATTCTTTCTTTATTTCATCGGTGTTCTCCAATTCGGCGCATTCCACATGCTGGATTATGTCTTATTCTTAGGGATTGGCTATTATCTCTTGGTCAGTCAGTCGAGCAATGAGCGTACCCGCGAAACAGGAATCCCTGCGCTGTATGTGACATTAGGCTTCTCCCTCTTCTGGTTGGGCTTGGAGAAAATCGCCTATCCACAATGGGGCCTCTTTCTGTTGGAACAAAACCCTGCATTGACACTCGGATTGCCCGATGATTTCTTCTTGACGGCGGCGGCATTTATCGAACTGGCTTTAGGCTTTTTGCTGGTGATTGGCTTGCTAGAACGTCCTTTAGCTTTGGTGGTGACTCTCGTATTTTTCACGACGACATTGGTATTTGGTAAAACAGAAGTGATTGGTCATACGATTGTCCATGCGGTGTTGATCGTCTTCTTGCTAGAAGGACCCGGCAACTTTCTGAAACCGCCGGTTGATATTCACACAAACTTAGGGTTGCGGGTTGCTTTTGCGTCTGTGAACTTCCTGATTGTGCTGGCTATCGGTGTCGGCTGGTATGTCTTAGGGGCAAGTGCAGTGCATGATAGTACTGAGCCTGTCGATGATACCGAAGAGACAAGCCATTACATTGAGCCGAGTTCTCTTCTCACGGATTTTGAGGATTTGCTTCTCTTCCCCGCCAGCAATTTCTAAGCGAATACGCTACAATATGAACACAAACGGACGAGTACTCAGAGATGGGTACTCGATTTTATTCTGCAAAAACAGAAAGCGATGCAATGACCTATCGCGTGGGTTCCGGTCAGGGATTTTATGGGGATAATGTGCTGAGTGCTTTGCCCATGATTCTGGGTGGGCATGTGGATGTCGTCTGCTTTGAAGCTCTTGCTGAACTCACTTTAGCCATTCTCCAAAAAGACCGCATGAAAGACCCCAATCGCGGATATACCTTTGATATTGAAATCATTGCAAAAAAAATCCTGCCAGAAGCCTTTACGCGCAACATCCCCCTGATTACGAATGGCGGTGGGTTAAATCCACAGAGTGCAGGCGAAAAAGTTCGAGAGATTACCGAACAGTTGGGCTTGGATGGTGTGAAAATCGCTGTGGTGACGGGCGATAACGTCTTGCATCGGCTAGATGAACTCCAACAGGCGGGCGAATCCCTCAATAGTATTGATACAGGCGAACAATTGTCTGAGGCTGCAAATCAAATGTGGGGCGTAGCGAATGTCTATCTGGGAGCCGAGCCGATTGTAGAAGCCCTGAATAACGGCGCAGATATGGTCATCACCGGACGAGTAGCAGACCCCTGCTTGTATCTTGCTCCCCTTATCGCACATTATGGCTGGGCATGGGATGATTGGGATAAGCTCGCCAGCGGGATTGTCGCAGGTCACCTGTTGGAATGTACAGGACAGGTTGTGGGCGGAAACAGTCTCGCATTGATTGATTCGATTGAGGGTCATGAGATGCACGATCTCGGCTATCCCATCGCCCAAGTCCAAGCTGATGGCAGTTTCATCCTTACCAAAACACCCGATACCAATGGCATAATGACAATTGAGACGGTCAAAGAGCAGTTGCTCTATGAAGTCCATGACCCAGCCAATTACATCACGCCGGATGTGATTGCGAATTTCACAACACTGAGTTTAGAGGACTTGGGACACGACCAAGTGAAAGTTAGTAGTGTCACAGGCAATGCACGTCCTGAGAAACTGAAGCTGAATTTGAATCGGTTGGAAGGCTATTCGCGAGAGCTCATTTATACGATTGGCTGGCCCCAAGCATGGCGAAAGTTCGAGCAGATGAAGGACATGATTACTGCCACATGGGAAGGTCTGCCGATTGACCGTGTGTATTATGAATTTTTGGGACATAACAGCTTGTACAAGTCTGTTGCCGATTTGCCTGATGACCCCATGGAACTGATTGTACGGTTGGTCTTCACATCAACCGACCCATCAGTGTTAAAGACGGCTGTCCGCAAATTGATGAACAATGGCTTGAGTGGTCCGGCGGGGATGGCAATATCCGGCGCGACAATTGGGATGCAACCCCGTCCGATTGTGGGCTTATGGGCAACCCTGATTGACCGTGGCCATATCCAGCCACAAATTGAATATTTTGAGGTTTAGCATGACCAAACGACTCTATGACCTTGCTTATGGACGCGAGGGAGACAAAGGCAACATTGCCAATATCAGCGTGATTGCCCGCTCATCCGAAGCCTATCAAGAGATAAAATCCAAACTCACGGCGGAACGAGTCAAAACTCATTTGGGAGAGTTGGTGCAGGGTGAAGTGGTGCGCTATGAATTGGACAATATCGAGGCTTTGAATTTCGTCTGTTATGATGCGCTGGATGGTGGTGGCACACGAACTCTGCGAATTGATGGCTTGGGTAAGTCGCTGGCTGGTGCATTGCTTTACATGGAATGGAAATAAGGAACAACAATGTCGAAACCTTATGAACAACTGGAAACTTTGAATGTCACCTTTGCCAATTCGGTGGTCTATGTGACCCTGAACCGACCCGAAGCCCGCAATGCGATGAACTTCAAGATGGTCGAGGAACTAACTCATGTCTTCAAAAAACTGAAGGGAAATCAAGATTATCGCGCCATTGTCCTTTCTGGCGAAGGCGGAACATTCTGTGCAGGTGGCGACATCAAGGAGATGCGCGAGGTTTATCAAAATCAACTGCCATCGAAGGATAGCGCAGGCAATTTGGATGTGATGTTGCGCACATGTAACGAAGCCTCCCAAGTCGTCATTGCCAAGGTCGAAGGTGCTGCATTGGGCGGAGGATTGGGACTTATTTGTGTATCCGATATTGCCATTGCCACGACAACTGCCAAAATCGGCTTGCCAGAAGTCCGTCTCGGTGTTGCCCCCTCCTTTATTTCCCCATTCGTCATTGAGCGCGTTGGTTTTACTCGTGCGCGGGAGTTAGCACTAACAGGACGACGCTTTGGCGGTGAGGAAGCCCAACGCTATGGCATCGTGCATCATGTTTGCCCAACAGACGAAATCGACCATTGTTTGCATGATGTGTTGGATGATGTCTTGAAATGTAGCCCGAATGCGCTAGCGACTACCAAAGCGATACTCTTTACGGTCA
>JANQRM010000351.1 GCA_028284565.1 Anaerolineae bacterium
AGCCATCTTCTGGAATCCCCATCACCTGATTACAGACCGTAGTGTTCAAGCAACCTTTCATAACACCATGGTCGATATGCAATACACCTATGCCGGGATGGATGAATTTGCCAATGACCTTACGGTCACCTGTCACCCGCGTACCATCAGCACAGGAGACAACGACTTGTTGTGGCAATTGGATGACTCAATTACCTTGCAACCAGATAGTGAACGCGAAATTGGGGCATCGTTCCGTGATGATAGTGAAAATCGGATTGGTGGACGCAACATCACCTTGACCAATGTGACCTTTAAAGAAGATAACAATCACGTCGCTGGGTCGCTATACATCAAAAAAGAGGGCGCGAATCGAGCCAAACTTGAATTGCGTAATCCAAGTAGCACTAAGAAGGTTCAACTTTTATCTGCTGAAGTGCGTGGTCAGAAAATCACCGATTTTGGGCGGATGGAAGCCTTCGCTACTGATGGTATCAGCATCGTCAAATATGGTCGTCGAGACATGAAACTGAATTTGCGCTCAGTGGATAATCAAGAACATGCGCAAGGCATCGCTGACTTTGAACTCATGCGACGCAAAGAACCGTCTGGTAAGGTCCGTACTGTGGCACTTGTTAGCCAAGGCAAGCAGGGTGGCAATCAACACGCAAATCAACTCGCACTAACCATTGGTGATCGCATTCGTGTTCAAGAAGCACAAGTAGAACATGATGGTGAATACTTCATCATCGGTGAAGAACATCGTTTGAGCAATCAAGCTACGCTATTTGAAACCACATGGTTTCTCGAATCTGCAACCGAAGGCGACTTCTTTACCATCGGCGAAGACGAGATTGGTTCAGGGTCTGTCCTGTTGCCCATCTAATTTTTTTCGCTCGAAAAAGAACATATGAGCGCAAATGGCTGTTGTATCAATGTGATGCAGCAGTCATTTTGCATTAATTGACACATGACTCAAGTGTATGATATGCTGTTCTACGTAGCAGGTAAATATGAATACTTGCTATATAAAACTCTCGATCTATCCCTCAAAAGGCATTTTTATCACCTACTTTGAGGTTATTTTTTATGCATTTCTCGCTTATGATAATGTATTTTATCAATATACAGAATCAGTATTTTTCTCTTCTCAGCTGACGTGTGCGGTACTCAAACTGACCCAATCGCTGTCAGAGACTTCTCGGCAAATGCTGATTTTCCTAAATGTCATAAAACAATTCTGACATTTAGGAATGGCTATCATGCTTTAATTCTTACTACCTTACCATTTGTAAAATGCACATATTTTGCCGGCTTTCCGGGCTTCGGTATACCATAAACCCAGCGTTGTTTAGTTACACCACTCTTGGAGATCTCTGACTGAATTTTCTTGGGGTCACCCCATGCAAGTTTGACCATGTTAGCATCAAAACCGATAGCAATACGCTTATCAAGCATTGCATCAATTTCTGCTGTGGAACATCGATTACGGAGACCCCTTATAGCTTCAATCCGCGCTTTTTCCAGTAGACGATTTCGCCACCATTCCCAACATCGATAGCCAATGTACAGCACGACCAGCAGTGGAAAAATCAAGAATGTCCACAACCCAACCTCTTCAGTAATCAACAAGAAAGGCAACAGAATGATTGATAAACCTAATCCAATAGGCACGGCTATGAGCACTATCCCGTATAGGCTTCTCCGAAATCGGTACATAATTCCCTCACTTAGCACTATTATCCTACAGTTTATCATCTGATATGATCGAGGCAGTCAGGTTATGACAATTGGTTGACCAATCTCATATGATATTGTATGATAATGTCACGTACACATACCATTACGTGACATTATGAGTAATCAACAGGCTTTCCGCCAACTCGCTATCGGAAAAGGCATCCTCTCGCCGAAGATTCAGTATGATCGGCGTGCTGGTGACTATACCATCTGCATTACCATCCCTGCCTCCGATGGTGTTGGCTTCGTTGATGCCGGAGTCGGAGTGTATCAGACGCTAGCACAGGCAAAAGATCAATTGTCAGATGACATTGCGAAATTCCTGCTGCGTTACCCCGATGCTAAAGATAAAGTCGCGTCACGCTATCACAAGGCGACAGATAGTCAGAACACCTTCGAGCAATCCAATACAGATGACCGACGTGCTAGTACATATCAACTGCTGCAAGCGTTACAAAATGAAGAGCATCCCTATTATCAGGATGATTTGCTGGCACAACTGGCAACAGATGCCCTTGCCTACATCATCAGCCTTGAAGCGCAACTGCCACCCACTACGGCAAAAGGCACATATGAGAGTAAACTGCCCGAGCAACCTAAAAAAGCTATTGAATGGGAACAACCTATTGCACGTCAACACCCCGTCTATACTTTCGATCTGATCTGTCCCTACTGTGGCGATGAGGTGACTCTTGAACGTCACTCTCCGCATGCGCCAAAACATTGTGACAAAGACGAGTGTGGCATTGAGCATCGTCGAACACTTGCCCGCGAACGCAAACGCCGCCAGCGTGAACGAGAACGCAATCGTATGTCACGTAATGATAACAATTCGTGACACATTCAAAGTAGACCAATCTCAAAGGATACTCCTTATGTCTGACACCCTCCCTGCTCCACAACCCGATGGCTTTGCAGAAATCGTACAAATTAACGAAGTCCCACTCGATCAGCATCCTGCGCTGGTCTATCTGGCTGGACTGACGAGTGATAACAGTCGCCGTATGATGACGCGTCACCTGAACACAATTGCGCTCTGGTTGGGTGCACCCGATGATATTGTGAACGAAGCGACTAGTGGTCGCCCGAAGAAGATAGATCGAACTTTCTTGCATGTGCGCTGGCAAGATCTACGCTTCCAACACACAACAATGATTCGCACGGTACTAATGCGCGAATATTCGGATGCAACAGTCAATGTGATGCTCTCTGCCCTACGCGGTGTGATTCGCACTGCATGGAAATTGGGGTACATGGATGCGGAAAGCTATCAACGCGCTGTCGATGTAGCCAATGTAAAGAGTGAGACCTTACCTTCAGGTCGTGATGTGCGTCCCCTAGAAATGAAGGCTCTACTGGATACCTGTAATCTGAATGATGAGCCAACGCGTAAAGATGTCCGTGATGCTGCGATGATGGCTGTCTTATATGCCACAGGCTTACGTCGCGCTGAGTGTGCTAGTCTGCTGGTTGAGGATTATGAAACTGAGAGTGGCAAGATTGCCATCACCAGAGGCAAAGGCAAGAAACAACGCACGGTCTACATTGCCAATAAGGCGAAGCAGCTACTTGATTTATGGCTGGTAGTACGTGGTGAGCATGAGGGTGAATTGTGGCACGCGATTGACCGACACGGCAATATGGATACCAGCAAAGGGATTACAGCTCAGGCGATTTACAACATGCTCCGCTCACGGGCGAAACAAGCAGGAATTTCCAATTTCTCGCCTCATGACTTACGCCGAACCTTTGTAGGCAATGCGCTGGATGCAGGCATTGATACCGTGACAGTGAGCAAGATTGTGGGACACGCCTCCCCTGCTACCACCGCACGCTATGACCGACGTGGCGAACGTGCGAAGGAACAGGCAGCGCATAAGATTGACTTACCGATTAGGTGAGATAAACCGCTTCGCGCACAGGAAACAGTGTCCAGAGTTATCCATCATAAGAGGGTGAAACAGCTTAGGCAAATTCATCTAGGCGTACCAATCGAAAACCCAAATCAGGGGCTTCGTATGTCGGGGATTTTGAGCGAATAAACGAATGATGCAAGTGTCGTTTTCGACTACGCCAACCTCCACCGTGTATTTGCTGTTCCTTAATTTCCGATGTGTTTTTATATTTAGCTAAATCTTCGTAGATAATCCACTCCCAAACATTGCCCACTAGATCGTATACACCAAATGGACTTACGCCTTTAGGATAGCGATCAACAGCAGTTGTCCCTCGCTGTGCTTTATTTCGATTTTTCTGTGACTGTCGCACATTACAAAGCATATGAGAATACTTATTGCCCCACGGATAATCGTAGCCTTCATCACCTTGTATCGCCCGTAAACGCTCCCATGTGGTGGGCAAAGATAATCGTAGATTTGTTACTTCTTGTAGCCAACGTGTAAATGCGACACATTCATACCAATTAACCATCGTCATCGGATGCTCTAGCCGACCTTGAACAGCTTTTTTTAGATGTTTATGGTTATTAAACCAATGAAACTCAGAGTGGGAATGTTTCCAATATCGTGGCGTATAATAAGCGCCCTTGTTATGTAAGTTAGTCTCATCTGAAGTAAAACTAAGGAAATTTTGTCCTGTAATCGGATATTTCATCATATAAAAATTATAGTCGATTTCCCTTTCCTCACCCTCACTGATATATGAGCCTGCGGGAATCCACACCCAATTTTCGTCCTTAGAAACCCAATCCATCTGCAGGTGTGATGCAATCTCTTGGTTCTTTTTATTTTTATTTTTGCGCTCGTTATCCATACGTTCTTTGAGACGCTCAATACGCTTTTTCGTCTGCTTCGGCTCATATCGACGCTCATAAAGTAAATATAGCAAATAATAATAGGCATTGGTAAACTCACGATTCTTGATAAATTCATCAATCTGATTATTGATTTCATTTGAACGTAAGCCACTAAAACCATCCCAGAAAATATCTTCCGAATTATCATGGGCATGTCTTTTAATCAATACATTAGCAGTCCCGATCAGGTTCGCACCGTAATCACTTAGCTTGCCACTCGCAATATTAATATTTTGTATGTGACTAAGCCACTCAGGTACTTCCCAGCGTCCTTCGATAATGCAAGGTAAGATTGGGATTCTTTTGCGTTGAGCAATGAATATTTCTTCAATACAATATGGGGATTGTGCTGCCAAAGACGACCATAAAACAACCATCAGGGAAGATTTCCCAATCTCGGCAGTTACTTTTTTCCACCATGCCATACCCCCAGATAGCTCCACAGAACTGACCCAAGGTTTATACTTTCCATCTTCGTATGTCTTTACAATCTGCTCAAGTATGGGTTTATTATCAGTTGAGTGACAAATAAAAATCTGCTCTTTTTCGCTCATCGTGCATGCCTTTGACATAAAATGAATTTGAAGATACTATGAAATTAAGTTACCCAACTGACTAGAGCTAAAAGCCAGTGAGTTGGATAATACCTAGCATTGCGCTATGGACGAAACGCAATGGGATTAAGTCCTAGAGTAAGATATGTTATATTCGTGGAACAAATCACACAGCGTCATCTGAAAAAGCATGTCCGAACGATAACGCAAAAAAACACAGAATCACTTTTCGAACTTACCAAGATAAACTTGGACTCGATTACATCACTGTGAAGCGTTTTCCAATAGGATTGTGCTATGACGTGTCATAACTGTGGCGATTGCGGTGCAATTGCAATGGCGCCAAACCTCGGCGACGAAGGTCTCCAGTATAGGGTGTCGGAATTTGTTAACCGGATAGGGCCCCATATCTGTCTAGAACGACCCCTTGCGTTTCTTAATTTCGAATGCTTCTATTGATTGCCTCTCAGTAGAGCGATTTCTGCAATATAAATCGCATGAATGAGTTCCTCAAAATTACCCAAGCCATTGCCAAAATTGATATATTGGATGTGTTTTAGCTTATCTGGTGGGTCAATGCGGTTACTCAACTTTACGGGGAAAATTATCTTGTTAAGACTCAGTGCTAAATCGACTTCTTTGGCGCAGGCTTCGGAGTTTAGAGATGCTTCACTCATTAAAAAGATCAATCCCTCAGATTCCATAACCTGCTTGTCAAGTTCTTTTGCCCAAGCTACACCCCCTAATAAATGTTCATCATACCAGACATCGTGACGGACTCTTAAGCGGTCAACAATGAGTTGGCAGACAATCTTATCATTATGTGAGTAACTAACAAATATTTTCATGAATGGACTCTGATTTATCTTTATTACCAAGTTTGATTATTATAACCAACTCTGGCAATCGGGGAAACAAAGAGCTAACAGCAGACAAGATTATTTTGCCGATTGAGTGAAATATACCTTGAGCCTATCTTCTTTTAGTCTTTGAACGGAGGCAGGCAATTCGTTCGTACACATGGCAACTTGGGGTTATTTGCATATTCCCGATAGTCGGACTATTTTACCTAGGGACTCGAATTAGACAGAAATAAAGATAATATACCTTGCGAGAGTCTGTGTCCATAAACTCAATCATCTACACTGGTTGACAACAAATGGGACAGTCAGAGTACAATGGGTTTAGCTATTTATCGTTCACACGATATGGCAATACAATAGGAGCTGGTCTGCACACTAGCTCCTATTTCGTTGTTGTTATTGCTCTTCACATTCATGTTCAAGTCGCTTAATACTCAGGTAATGTCCGACCAGTTGCGAGACGATAGCGACGATAGTACCTACAACTATGGTGATGAGAATCTCAGTCATCAATGTGTTGCACCTCCTTTCAGTCTATTACCCTGACTGCCCCAAGAGACACAAAAACTCCCACATCATGGGAGTAAACACACAAATTGAAACATTTGTTCTATGCAATTTCAAATGTATCACAGACGGATTTGTTATGTCGAGTAGAATGCGGTCAGAATCTCATTTGAGTTCTGTTTGACGACTAGAATAAATCGGTGACTATTCACATCTGTCACGCAATCCTGCTTCGATTGCCTCCGCCTGTGTTGCAAATGTCCCGGTTAGAGTTTCTTGATGCCAGCGATAGTCCCAACTGGTGGTGTCACGTTTCTCCACTGTCAGCCCGATGGCTTCAATCACTTTCAACACCCTACTCGGGTGAGACCTCTAATCAATGTTTTTGTAGCTCAACACACCAGATACCAGACGATAGTTTCAGTACCCTATTCGGGTGAGACTCTAATCAATTAGTTATGGTGAGAATGCGGTTGAACTCGGAGAACGTTTCAGTACCCTATTCGGGTGAGACTCTAATCAATTGTTTTGCGAGACCTGCGAGTAGAAGCACATAGGCAGTTTCAGTACCCTATTCGGGTGAGACTCTAATCAATTTGACAAGCACAGAACAGAACAAAAGCCCTAAAATGTTTCAGTACCCTATTCGGGTGAGACTCTAATCAATGTCAGCGTAATGACCGCCTCAGTCACATCATCATTCGTTTCAGTACCCTATTCGGGTGAGACTCTAATCAATCCACCTCAAAAAATACGTGTGAAAGGTCAGAGATACTCTCTGACATGAATTATAGCCGAGAAACAGCATTTTTGTGCTATGACCTCTCACGAATCTCGTATAAATTGCGTTCAGATGCCCCTCATAAATTCAACTCGGTCTCTGTATGAAAACGCAAGCTAGTTGAGTCACACATCATTGCAAAAACGACGAAACTCACAATCGAGGCACACATGACGGTATTTCGGAGGCTCAGGCATCATCTCTGAATCCGTGATAGAGCGCATAGCAGCAATCGCATCCGTGACCTTTGTCCGTAATCGCCGGGTGATGCTCACTTCAACCGTTTCTCGCTTCGGTATCAAATACAGTGCACCATTCACCGCAGGCAGGTGGTAAGTTTCTTCAAGCATCATCGCATACGCACCCAGTTGAACCTTAAAATGCTGACCAGCCTTCTTCGCTAGCTTGTAATCAATCGGCATCAGCATATCATCCCAAAAGATAACCTCATCCACCTGCCCAGATAAACCCAACGTCAATGACTGCACAGGCACATCAAAGCGGCGTTCGGCGGTTTCAATCTCAGGCAAGTTCATGGTTCGGCGGATAGACCGCTTATGTTCATCTTCATGCCGACGAACCCCTGCTTGCATTTTATACGTCACAGGACGCACATCAGGTAAACACGTATGATAGTAGAGGATACGCGGACAATACATAAATTGCTTGAGGTCAGTCACAGTGAAAAGGGTATCGTTACCATCAGGCATAATCGACCTCCAGCAAATTCTCCCATTCCCGTTGTGCAATCGGAATCAGCTTGATATTGCCTGTCGCCTTGAGCATCAACTCATCAATCCACAACATCAACTCCTCTTGATGATTGCGACTCAACTGCCCTGCAAAGACACTATACTGCACCCGATCCAACCCATAATCGAGGCACGCATCCGCTACTTTTGCCCGCGTGCCATCCTCAACAATGTCGTACATCAAAATGAGACGTTGCATCAGTAGGTCGCCTTGAAACCACTATAGCTTGCGCAATCACCCCGTACATAACTCGCCAGATGACGCGCTTGTCTCTGAATGATAATGCGCAAGGGCACACGCTGACCGTCATAGCGCAAGGTCGCATCCTGATGGTCGAGGATTTTCTGTGCAAAATCGCGACGGACCTCCTCACACAGACGCCCATCTGTGTGTTGTTGTACGCTATAATTACGATTGACCAAACCCCACACAACACGGTCAACCGCCACCTGACGAAACTCCTCAATTAAGTCCAGTACTAACGAGGGTTTGCCCGGACGGTCTGCATGTAAAAAGCCCGCATAGGGGTCAAGCCCTGCCAGTGTAATCGCTTGTTCAATGCGCGTATATAAAATCCCATAGCCATAATTCAGCAGACTATTCACAGGGTCATTTGCACCCCGTCCCTGCCGAGATTGCCATCCATAACTTTCGGGGATGATTGACCGTACAGCTTGCCAGTAAATTCGCGAGGCATTGCCCTCAATCCCCATGATGACATCACGACAAGCGTCTACAGGCATCGGTTCAACCGTATCTAATTGTGCCGTACAATCGAGGATGTCAGCAGCAGCTAAGTGTAACGCTTGATACACATCAGGCTGACTGTCTTTGCGATTTTTTGCCAGATACTTAAGTGTTGCCGACTGATTGCGTATCTTGGCGGATGTAATCGCACCCGCAAAGGCAAATCCCGCTTCCAAATCATAAGCTGCCAATTGCTTGCGACGCGTCTTGACTGTTCCAATCAAGCCTGATGAATACATACTCGCCACATTACGTCCCAGTCCATCCATATAATGAATCGGAATCCCCTGTTCCGCACAGATAGCTACTGCATCGGCTGAGATACTGACACCTCGTTCAACAATGTAGACTGCTTTCAGATGTAAAATCGGAGCTTGCGATAAGGTCTCCCCACCCTGTGTCACTTTCAGACGTTTGCTATATTTGCCGATATGCGTCCCGAAGGTGTCCGCGATTAAATACTCTGTAATCATGAGAGGAACTCCCTAACTAAATTGGTCGTTATCCTCAGCATAATCAGAAGTCGGCAGCTAATCCGCCGAAAATAAAAATTGCCTTAATTTCAGTTCCCTATACGGGTGCAATGAGAGGTGATACCGCAGGTCTGGTGATTGAGCGTCAGTTTCAGTTCCCTATATGGGATAAGTATCTCTGCAATATCTCAGGCTGACCACTCAAATGCGGTTCATTATCAGTTTCAGTTCCCTACACGGGATAAGTGACTTATCAGCAACTAAAAATATCGTTTTCGCGTTTCAGTACCCTATTCGGGTGAGATGCTTCTACAATTGCGCGATGCCTTGCAAGCGGAGGTGGCGCGGTTGCGTTTCAGTACCCTACTCGGGTGAGACCTCTAAGCAATGCATGGACGCCCTAGCTTTCACTGACCACTCTACTATGTTTCAGTACCCTACATGGGACAAGTACCTCTGCAATGAAAATAAACGAACTCTAGTCCGCTTATTGACAAAAGTTTCAGTTCCCTATGCGGGATGAGTACCTCTGCAATTATGGTTTGCCCCTCCTGCCTCAGTATCCGGGTGTGTTTCAGTTCCCTATACGGGATAAGTACCTCTGCAATTACTGATGCGGATTCAAACTCGTTCAATCGTACAAAGTTTCAGTTCCCTATACGGGATAAGTACCTCTGCAATTGCGCGGTTATTCAGTGCTGCGGTGGCTGATTTGCTGTTTCAGTTCCCTATACGGGATAAGTACCTCTGCAATTTTGGCATCAGCATTGCCAAAGTCGAAATAAATATCGTTTCAGTTCCCTATACGGGATAAGTACCTCTGCAATTTGGTGTAAAAAAATATCCCCTCCCATAGAGAGAGGTTTCAGTTCCCTATACGGGATAAGTACCTCTGCAATCTTGCTTATGGTCTTGGTAGGACGGATTAAGCAGGGTTTCAGTTCCCTATACGGGA
>JANQRM010000362.1 GCA_028284565.1 Anaerolineae bacterium
CGGAGATTGAACGTCAACGCTCAGAACGGGAAGCAGAACGGCGTGGGCAAGTCGGTAGTGGAGACCGTTCCGAGAAAATCCGCACCTACAACTATCCACAAGGGCGCGTTACCGACCACCGCATCAACTTCAGCAGTTACAACCTGCCCGCGGTGATGGATGGTGGGATTGATGACTTCATCGACCAACTCGCCACGCAAGAACAAGCCGAGTTGCTGGCGAGTGGAGAATAGCGTTTGTTGAAGGTTGGTGAAATGTTTGTTCAATTATGCTATCACCGCTTGCTGACACCTGTTGATGGGTTCGATTCTGCTGAAATGGCACAAAATCGGCTGAAAAACCCCTGTTTAACAGGAGCTAACAGACAAATATTTGAGTCATCGGATAGATAAGAGAATAAGATTTTTACTGTTTTAGTAAAGTTGGAATTGGGTTAGCAATCTCACCAAATCCTATTCTATCCCTTTAACTTGTTGTTAAGGTGCAAGGTGTTCACTATTAAAAAGTATCATAAAAGCCTATGGTTTGGTGATGCATCTGGCTATGCATTTGTCCATGCATTTGCATCGTGGTATAGCTATCAGCAATTTAGCTATCGGCTTGATCATTTAACCTGAGTTCCGTTTAAGCGATGATGATTGAAAATTAAGCTGAATCTACGCATAAAATCGGTTCATGTAGGGGCGATTCGCGAATCGCCCTTACCTTTTGTTGCTAATTTTGAGGAATTTGAATCATTTTACTTTATCCGAGTTCAGTTAATTTAGATGCACGTACCCGAAAAAAGAAATGTGGTTATGAATAATCAGCTTTCGGAACTTATTCAGAAAATGGATGAACGTAGTCAACGTTTGTTTGCTTGTGATTGTGCAGAGCGTGTCTTGTATCTATTTGAGACCGCACGTTCAGATGATAAACGTCCAAGAAACGCGATTGAGACGGCTCGTCGGTATGTGAATGGTCAGGCGACTAGAGATGAATTAGAAAAATCAAGTCGCAAGGCAGAGATGGCGGCGTGGGATGCTGGTGCAGAAGAGCGCGAAGACTCACCCCCTGAAGTCCAAGCTATTGCTTCTGTTGCGGTAACTGCTGAAATGGTTGCCCGTTATCCTGACGATAGTTATCAATCCATAACAGCAACCATAGATATGGTATCTGAAGTTATAATGGTTGCGAATCTTGGTGCTGAAGTTGCCGATAAGATTTGGCAATCGGAAGAGCATTGGAATCACATCGACAGTGAATTGGCGATGCAGGCAAGAGCTACGTTGGATGCTGAACTTGATTGGCAAACACGACAAGCAAAGACTTATATCAACAGCAATCAAATATCCTAGTGAGGCAAATTGAATGATAAAGTTACTACTCATCATCATGCTCCTTCTCTCGACAAGCGTTATCATGGCACAATCGGATGATGACATTCTCTACCCAACAGATGAATGGGCTGTCTCATCACCCGTCGCACAGAATATAGATGCGGATAGGCTAGCTGATACCATCGCCCGCATTCCAGAGGAACACTCACATATCACCAGCTTGCTAATTGTCCGCAATAGTCAGCTTGTGGTTGAGGAATATTTTAATGGCAACGATTCCGATTCATTGATTGAAGTCTTCTCTGTGACAAAGAGTGTCACCTCTGCTCTCGTCGGTATGGCAATTGGCGAAGGCGACTTATCCGGCTTGGGCATGACACTAGCGGAAGGCTTGCCAAGTTACTTCACGGATGGACAAAATAGCGACAAAGCCGACATCACACTGAATGACCTACTCTTGATGCGCTCTGGGATTGGCTGGGATGAAGCCTTGAATGCACTCCGTATCGTCACCGCAAATGGGGATTTGACAGAGTATGTACTGGAAATTCCGATGTCGGAAGCACCGGGCGAGAGTTGGACCTATAGCTCTGGCAATTCTCAATTGATTTCTGCACTTTTTACTGAACAAGTCGGCATGACCATGGCAGATTATGCACGAGACAATCTCTTCGCCCCACTCGGCATCAGCAACTTTGAATGGCAGACAGACGGCATCGGCAACAACATCGGCGGAGCAGGCTTACGACTCTCAGCACAAGACTTGGCAAAATTTGGCTATCTATTCTTACAGAATGGCAAATGGGAAGATGGGCAAATTATCCCCGATGATTGGGTCGAGTTAACCACCACGACCTTTATTGAAGATAAAGAAGACTATAGCTATCACTGGTGGCTGACGGATTACAGCTATAATGCCGAAGGCTTTGCGGGTCAATATGTGACAGTCATACCCGAAGCTGATGTGGTGATTGTTCTCACCTCAAACCCATCGTTTTTCCAAGCACAACAGCAGTCCGACAGCAATCGAGACTTCATTGAACAGCTCATCTTGCCCACTATTGAGGATAACTAACGCATTTCTAACGCATTTGCGCGCCAAATCACCGATTTTTACGCCAACTTTACATCTATCGGATAGAAAATTGTTATACAATAGAAGATAGGGTGACTGATCTGCCTTAATATGCAGTTTTAGGGACTCTATTGTATAGTTACAGTTAGAACTGGATAGCCTTTACACTATTCATATATCGACGAACCACCCCAAAAACCAGTGAGGTTCAACCCATGAGTAAAGACCGAATTCTTGTTGTCGATGATGATTTTGATATTTCCAATATGCTCCGCATTTATTTTAGCGGGCAAGGGTATGATGTGGATGTCGCGCCCAAAGGGGGTGAGGCACTCTCCATGACACGCAAGCAACTACCTAATCTCATTGTCCTTGATATTAACTTGCCTGATATGACAGGCTACGATGTCTGTAAGGAATTGCGGACCACAGCGCGCACACGCCACATTCCCATTATCTTCTTGACCCAAAAAGATGAGCGCAGTGACAAAATCATCGGCTTAGAACTGGGTGCAGATGATTATGTAACGAAGCCTTTTGATATTGAAGAACTCAAGCTGCGCGTGCAAAACTCAATCCGTGCCGCCAAACACAACTCGCAAATCGACCCCAAATCCAACCTCCCCACAGGCGGACTCATCGAAGACCACCTGCGCGAGCTCATGCGAGGCGACACCAAATGGGCGTACATCGACATCAAGATTGATAACTTCGAGATGTTCTCTGAAGTCTATGGTTGGGCGGCTGGCGATGAAGTCATTCGCTTCGGCTCGATTTTGCTGGGCGAAATGGTCGATGCTCATGGCACGTCCGATGATTATCTCGGTCATCCCGGCAAAGACAACTTCGTCATTATCTCACATGCAGAAGATGCTCAGAAGTTGGTCGATCAGATTACCGAGCAATTTGCCGAGCGCGCCAAACAACATTACTCCTTCATCGACCGGGAACGCGGGTACATGCTCGTCCCCGATGGCGCATCCGGAGAACGTCAAGTTGAACTTATGACCATGTCTTATGGGCTGGTATCCACCACGACCCATCAATTTTCAGATATTCGGGAGATCACCGAACTTGCCGCCGAAGACCGCCGTGGACACAGCAGTGACCGTGGCACACAAGATATCTTGACTTCATGGTAAGGAGCGACATCCTCCCACCCATCCCCCGTAGGCTTAGGAGTTAGCAGGTTCGCGTATGGGTAATTTTGTCATCATAGCCATCACCATGGGGGTTCTCACCCTCGTTGGTCTATACCTTTGGACACGACTGCGCCAAGACCTTGGCAATGTCGAACTCGAATCACAAATGGCACAACGCTCGTCAAACAATGACGAGGCGGACTCCGCTGTGATTGTGATGGGTGCGCATGGGCGTGTGGTTCATGCCAACCAAACCGCCCGTCAATGGTTCCAAGCGTCCCAAGACACCCCTGACCTTGAATTTATGGCGCGTCAGGTCAATCCACCCGATAGTTTCTTGCGCCTCTTCGCACAAGAGCATGAATCGGCTTTCTTGCTGGGTGAACGTTGGATTGAAGGTGCATCGCATGTGGTTCCTTCAGACGACGGACAACGGACGATGGTTGTTCTGCGGGAATTGAATGGACACACCACAGTCAATGATGTCCTCGATTTGTCGGTGGCGATTTCGCTCGTGAATCAAGTTGGTGAGTACGTTAACGCCAGCATGGGTGTGGAACAAGCCTTGCAAGTCTTGTTAGAGATGCTCACTAAAGCGATTGGTTCGGACGCGGGTGAAATCTGCTTATGGCATCGGGACGAGCGCGCCCTCCAACAACGCGGATGGATTGGGGACATGCAATACCTGCTGTCGATGGCAGAGCATGATAGCTTCTATCGCAATTGGCAAGGGGTCGCAGGTTGGATTGGTCAATACCGCAAGCCCCTATTGATTTCCCAACGGCATAATGTCGTCAGTACTGAACAACTGCTGAAAGACATTCCCTTTGCCAGTACAGTGGGGATTCCTCTTGTCTTAAATGATACCTTCATTGGGACGCTGGCTCTCTTTAGTCAAAAGGAAGATGGCTTTAGTGAAGGCGATTTAGCCCTCCTCCAAGCCGTTGCCAAACCCGTGACAACCTCCGTCTACAACGCTCAACTCTACACCCAACAAGAAGAGCGTATCCGCGACATCGCCAGCTTACAAGAGATTGTCGAGCAACCCCGTTCAAGCGAGGGTGCAAAACCCATTTATCGCCTGTTGAATGAACGGATTGCCCGTCTGCTCGAATCTGATATTTCTGGCGTGTTCATCTATGACGATGACCGTGAAGCTCTGGTTTCGACACTGCCCTTCTTTGGTCTACCCGATAATGTGGCACAAAACATTGTCATTCCGTTGCCAGAAGGCAGTTCCCAACGCGATATCTGGGAAAATCAGCCTTATTGGTCAACGAACGATGCACCGGGCGAACCCCTCATTGAATCTCTCGCCCTTAAGCCTCTAGTTGATGTCGCCGGGATTGAAAATCTCGCTCTGATGCCCATGCAAATAGGGCAAGAACGTATCGGGTCGATTGCCATTGCCAACAAACGCACACAAGGCGGTTTTACCCCGCGTGATATTCAAAACTTACGGGTGCTAGTCGCACAAGCTGCAATTGTCGTAGAGAATATCCGCCTCTATCAACAAGAACGACGCATTGATACCGAACTCGTCGGTCTACAAGAGATGACTCATGCCATTGGCGCGCTCCGTCACCAAGATGAATTCTATGCAGAAATCACAGAACGGATTGCCAAGTTGATGAACACGACCATGTGTGGCATCTTGCTCTACGATGAAGCCAATAATCGGCTTGTCGGGCAATTGCCCTTTTATGGGGTAGATGATGAAATCGCCCGGTACTATGGGATTCCACTCGAGTCGGGAACTGTGATGAATGACATCTGGACAAACGAGAGCTACTGGATTAGTAACCACGTCGCCTCAGACCCGATTGTCTTTGAAGCCGCCCTCGACCAGATTGCCGAGTTACTGAGTGTCCAAAAGACCATGACAGCCACCCTTTCTGCTGGGGGGCGTAATTTAGGGATTGTCCAGATTGCCAACAAGGAAGATGGAACGGACTTTACGGATAGCGATGCCCGTCTGCTTATGATTTTTGCGACACAAGCGGCGGCGATTATCGAAAATGCACGCCTATATAATGAAGTGCAACGGCGTGCCATCCAAGCAGATAGCCTGCGGAAAATCGCTGAAATGGCAGGGACGGTTCTCTCCACCAATCAATCTTTCACGCCCGTCTTGCAAGAAATTGCCGACTACACCAATAGTCAAGTCGTCTATGTCAATGTCCTCGATGAATCGGCTGGGTCACTCGTAACCTATCCGCGTTGGGTCTATGGCATGAAGCTCAATGACCCCATCGTGCAAGATATTCATGCGGAAGGTTTTGAAAACAGCATTGTACTCTCTGGTAAGCCTTTCCTGCACAACGATGTCCTCAACGCTGAGGGATTAA
>JANQRM010000367.1 GCA_028284565.1 Anaerolineae bacterium
TTCCATCTACAGGTAGCGACGGATAGCTTCCGCGAACAGTATCAACTGCCGGATAAAAAGCTCATCACCTTCATCGGTACATTTGCTACGGCTTATAACTTATCCATGATGCTGGATGCGATAGAACGTCTACAACACCGAGAAGACGTAGCCTTTGTATTTATTGGGGCAGGGACACAAGCCGAAACACTCAATGCCGAAATTGAAAAACGACAACTCACCAACCTTCATCTGATTGATTGGCTCAATCATGGGGAGATTCCACAAGCATGGGCGACATCCTATCTTTGCTATTGGGCGATACACGATAAGCCCTTATATGAGGGGACGGTTCCTGCCAAATTGTATGAAGCCTTTGCCAGTGGTGTGCCGATTGTGGGGGCAAATGGAGAGGCAAGTCGCCGCATGATGGAGGCAAGTGGAGGTTCAATTGCGGTTGCACCTAGCGATTTGGATGGATTAGTTGCAGGGATAGAACGCTTCCTAGATGATCCTGACTATCATGCGTCATGCTCTCAAGCCGTCCGCCGCTATGCCGAGGAACACTTCGACTCGGCTAAAGTCACCGATGCCTATGAAACCCTCTTACAAGCAATCAAGCCGACGAAGGAAACCGAATGAAACATTGGAACAAACAGGCATCCGAATATGTCCTTGATACGCCGTATATGAAGGTGCGTCGGGATACTTGTAAATTGCCCGATGGACAGGTGATTGACGATTATTATGTGGTCGAAAATAATGATATTGTGCTTATTGTTGGCTTAACCACCGCCAATGAATTTATCCTTGTCGAGCAATACAAGCATGCCTATGGCGGTATCTGCCTTGAGATTGTGGGTGGTATTTGTGAGAGCGACGATATCGAAGCCGAAGCCCGCCGAGAATTCCAAGAAGAGACAGGCTACAGTGCCGAAACGTTTATTCATCTTTCAACGCTGATACACAACCCCACCCGCATGACGAACAAAGTGCATTATTTTCTCGCACCCCATTCGACCCATGTGAGTGAACAAAACCTCGATGATTTAGAAGACATCACCCTCCATCTCGTACCCCACAGGGACATCCTCACTTATATTCGAGAGGGCAAAGTCAATGTCTCTGATTCGATTGCTGGCTTATTTCTGGCGTTAGATTATTTGAACAGCGACAACTAACCAGTCTTTAATCGTCACGAATTCGGATTTCGACTATAATCAGGCTGAATCTGAAATGTCTGGTGTAAGCATGTCACAATTGCTTCAAGAATACGCTCAAGCATTATCTCAAACAGTGGATTCCTTACTGAATGGGGATATGTCCTTCACATGGACTGCTTTACAGCAAAAGTATTTGCACAAAATTCAACACAATGTTCAAGAGTTTATCCAAGTCTTTGCGATGTTAGACCAGATGCCGTCCCATGATATTCTGTATACACTCGACCATGATGTCCGCAATCTCATCACACCCATTATGGGGTATGTTGAGCTGGTACAAGACCCTGTTGCGGGCGATTTAACTCAACACCAACGGGATGCAACGGCTCCCATGCTCCCACAAGTACGTGAAATGCTCTCGGCATTAGAACAACTCATCGTGGATACAAAACAACAACGAGAAGCGGATTCGGATTATAGTCCATGACCTTGCAACCGACTCTTTATCATAAATTGATCGACCCGGTTCAAGAGGTGATTGAGTCGAACGATGCCTTTTTATCAGGGGCGTTTGGTAGCTTAACAGGCGACCAAACCGAAGGCATTCGGATGGTACGTGCCAATGCGTGGGGACTCTATACCTTGCTGATGGATGTCTTTACCTCTTTGGATGTCAATCTCATTGCTCAACGCCCCTATCTTCGTGGGAAATTCGATCAATATATTGAAGCGATGACCGGACGGAGTCAGGAACTCTTGCAGGGGATAGATGGCGAATTACCGGAAGAACAACATGTTCTCATCGCCTATATTGTCCACACCAGCGAACTTCTGGAACGTTATATTCGGCAATTGTGGCTTTATTCTGAATTACAGACACAAGCACCCACGCCATCTCTTCGCTCCGTTTCACTCGTCCAATTCATTGAACAAGTCTTTGACCGAGAAGTCACGCACATTGATAGTGTCTCGCCAACGGTCTGGGCAGACCCTGAATACCTCTATCAGATCATTGATGAACTGCTTGACAATGCAGAAAAATGGGGAACACATTCACCGCCGTTGCGTCTGGATACGATACCCGACGGCGAGACACAACTCCTGATTGTCGATTTGATGCCCATCTTACCAGCACATCAAGCACGGCTATTTGAACCATTTTGGCAAGGGGATGCTACTACCGACGGTTTAGGTTTAGGACTTACACTTGCCAAACAACTGAGCGAACTTCTTAGCGGAACACTGACATATACTGAACGCGGTTTCCTGTTATCCCTCCCAAGCGAAGAACCAAGCGAATGACACTCACGCAACAGATAGAACAAGTCGCCGATTTGCTACTGCAAATGCTTCGTGATGGGGCATCATTAAGCGATTTACAGCGAGGTGACTTGCGGATGATGCACGATTCGACTCAACGCTTGCTAAAGTTGCTCAAAAACACTCCCGATATCGGCTCGCTTGATGCAAGACAAAAATCCATCCTACGTCATGATGCTGGCAATCCGATTAACGCACTGTTGGGCTTTTCTAAATTACTCCTCCAGCCCGATGCCGACCCGCTTAATGATTCGCAACGCCAACAACTTGAAACAATTATTGAACAATCACGTATTATCCTACAAGGCGTTCAACAACACTTTGCGGGATAAAATCCACTTGTTACAATGCCAGAATGACTAGAAAATCAGTAAAGGATGCCATTAATGCGACTCATAGCACTTGTTGTTATGTTGACCTTGCTCATGACTGCCTGTGATAATACCCCGTCAGCAGTTCCTTTTGAGGATGTTCCCCTTGCCGAAGGCGATCCCGGTAGTGGCGCGAAATTATTTGAGCAATCTCTTGATGAATCTCCAACTTGCATCTCGTGTCATCAGATTTCGGATGTGGCATTAGTGGGTCCCGGCTTGGAGAATTATGGCAGTCGTGCTGGCTCACGTGTCGAAGGCGAAAGTGCCGAACTCTATACCTATAACAGCATTGTCCGTCCTGCCAAGCATATCCTAACGGGTTATTCTAATATCATGTACCAAGACTATGGGCAAAAAATCAACGCCCAAGACCTTGCAGACTTGATTGCCTACTTGTTAAGTTTGTAGTAGGGGCGGACAGCTGTGCGCCCTTCTGAAATAAAACAACTCATAACATATAAGGAATTATCTCATGGACTTAGGCTTTACAATTTTACGACTCATTCACATTGTCAGCGGTGTCTTGTGGGTGGGAATGGGCTTTACCCTCTTTGCCTTTGTATTTCCAGTTGCAAAACAAAAGGGACATGAATCTGCCAATTTTATCGGGGGGATGTTCTCTCGGACTCTCGTCGCACGTGCCTTTCCCATTGTATCAACCCTAACCATCGGGGCGGGTATTATCATTTATCTGATGCTAAATCCCTTTAATGCCGATTGGATGAGTGACTTTGGCAATCAGGTACTTAGTCTGGGTGCAGTCTTTGGCATATTAGCTTTTGGACACGGCGCAACTGCAATGGAACGTGCCACCAAAGCCCTTGCCGAATCCAGTCAAGCTCTCGCGGAGACAGATTCGCCTACCGATGAACAAATCCAAGATTTCATCGCCAAGAATGATAAGTATGCACGTAATGGACGCATCAGCCTTATCCTCTCTGTGATTGCACTCATCTTAATGGCGAGCTTCCGTTATCTATAAATCGATGCACCTTGAAATTGCTGTCGAGACGCTCGACGATGTGTTATCCGCACAAGCGGGTGGTGCAGATAGTGTCGAAGTCTCTGTCAATTTATCCCGCGATGGCTTAACCCCGCCACTTGCATTGGTACAACAGTTACGAGATACCATCTCCATTGAATTGCACATGATTGTCCGTCCACATGACCGCGATTTTGTCTATTCGTCAGATGAGATGGCTACGATTTTAGAGACGACAGCAACCTTTGTCCAAGCGGGTGTTGATGGCATCGTCTTCGGCGCACATTTACCCGATGGTCGCCTTGATATAGACGCGATTCATCAAGTTCGGTCAGTAAGTGAAACTGCCATCTTCACCTTACACCGCGCACTTGATACCTGTACCAATCCTGATGAAACCTTGCGGAACTTAACAGGCATCATTGACCGCGTACTGACAGCCGGACAAGCACCGACAGCTTGGGAAGGGCGAGATGATCTCCAACGTTGGCAAGCGGATTTTGGCGACACGATGCAATTGGTTGTCGCGGGAAGCATCAGAGAATCACATCTCCTCGACTTACTCAATTGGACTGGCATCCAAGCCATTCATGTCGGCAGTGCTGTACGTGAGAATGGTAAAGTCAGTGTCGAAAAAGTCCGTCACCTACGCCAGCTGATGGATTCGGTATCTAAATCATAATCTCCTACAAATACTCCGTCTCCACGATGCAGTTGCTAGGTTCTCCTCTGTGTTCTTTGTGTATTGAGTCTGTCTCTAGAAGACCCTGTATGGTTCAATTTAGTTAATATTTGCGAAAAGGAAACTATGTGAACGCACGCGAATTCGGTGCTTTAGTATTATTAGGTGCCATCTGGGGCGCATCATTCCTCTTTATCCGCATCACCGCCCCTGTCTTTGGTCCCCTCTTTTTGATGGCGATTCGCCTCATCTTAGGGGGACTCATCCTAGCAGGTGTAGCGGTTCTCATCCACAATTCCCCCGCCTTACGCGGAAAATGGCGTGAATTCCTGATTCTTGGCGCACTCAATGCAGGTATCCCGTTCACGTTGATCGCCTTCGCCCAACTTGAACTCACCGTCGCAATGGCATCAATATTGAATTCTACGACACCACTCTTCACCACCCTCGTCGCCGCCGTCTGGATTGGGGAAGCACTCACCCGCAACAAAATACTTGGTGTGATTCTGGGCATCATTGGCGTGATAATTCTCTTCGGTGGGAGTCCCTTTGAAATCACCCCGACCTTTCTGATTTCTGCACTCGCATCACTCGGTGCGGCATTCGCCTATGGCTTAGGGACAGTCTATGCCAAACGAGCCTTCCAAGATGTCTCCATCCTCACGATGTCCATCGGACAGCTACTCGGCGCGGGGATACTCCTACTCCCCATCTCCATGACTGCCTTACCCCAGACAGTCCCTACAGACGATGTCCTGCTCTCACTTGTCTTGCTGATTGTCGTCTCGACCTCATTCGCCTACTTACTTTTCTTCTATCTCCTAGACCATGTCGGACCCACTAAAACCTCCGCCGTGACCTTTCTCGTCCCTGTCTTCGGCACAATCTGGGGGACAATCGTCCTCCAAGAACCCCTCAGCGCAGGCTTATTCGCCGGACTCGCCATCATCCTACTTAGCGTCACCCTTGTCACCGAAATCGGCTTTGGCAAATCAAAACGCAAGCCCTATACAAAACTAAATCCCAATATAATAGAAAACAAACCGTGAATGACTCCCTCCTTGCGAAGCGGGGAGGGCTGGGGAGGGGATTTAGCGAGATTGTTAGTTATTGGGTAGTTATATGAGATCATCAACGTCACCATATCCGACTAAAAACCAACAACTAACAACTAATCACTCGATTCTCTTCTTGTGTATAATAGGCAGGATTCTATTGGAAGAGGTCACACCCATGCTCAAGCGTCTGATGGTTATCTTCACCTTCATCACAACCCTCATCATCGCCTGCACCACTGAACCCACACCACCCCCACCAGCCGGAGTAGTCACAACACCTGTGCAAGACCTCCTCGTGAATGATGACGCAGGCACATCCAATGCTATACCCACCGCCGTCCCACAGAGCGTCATTGACGAAGCCGATGCCGAATACCTCCTATTGAGCAACATCTATGAACGGGTCAAACCCTCCGTTGTCAGCATCGAGACAGAGCGCGCCTTTGATAGCGAAGCAGATGCCAACAACCTCACCCGTGGGTCGGGCTTCATCTACGACACCGACGGACACATCATCACCAATGCCCACGTCGTCAGCCAAGCCCGCACCGTCCGAGTGACCTTTCATGATGGCTATGTGGTGACTGCTCAGGTAGTGGGCTTTGATAATTTTAGCGATTTAGCTGTTCTCAAAGTCGATGTCGATATGGAACGCCTCCGTCCACTCTTGTTGGGCGATACAACCTCCGTCCGAGTGGGACAACGTGCCATTGCCATCGGCAACCCCTTCGGATTGAGTAGCTCCATGTCTGTTGGCATCATCAGTGGCTTGGGACGCTCCCTGCGTTCCGCTGAACTCATCGACGCGACCTCCATTCCCGGCTTTGAAAATCCCGACATCATCCAGACGGACACCCCCATCAATCCGGGCAACAGTGGCGGACCCTTGCTCAATTCACAGGGCAAAGTCGTCGGCGTGAACACCGCCATTCGCACGGAAAATGGAGTCTTTCAAGGCGTAGGATTCGCCGTCCCCATTCGCACCGTCAAGCGCGTCGTACCCGAACTCATCGACAATGGCGTGGTCGATTATGCATGGATAGGCATCTCCG
>JANQRM010000384.1 GCA_028284565.1 Anaerolineae bacterium
GAACAGCAACGGCTCTGTCACCAAACACCGAAACTCAGATTTTAGCTATCCCACAAAACACCGAAACATGGTTCAATGTCATTCTCATCGCCACATTCAATACCGTTATGCCTATCTTTTTAGTCAATGCTGGCATTCAGAAAATCGGTGCGCCCCGTGCCTCCTTAGTCAGCACCGTTGAACCTGTACTCGGAGTCATCATCGCCGCCATCTTCCTTGCAGAAATCATTTTACCTGTCCAATGGCTAGGCTCAGGCTTCATCATCGCCGGAGTCATCATCTTACAACTTAGACCTGCCAAACAACGTAAAACTAAACGAGTACCAACCACTTCATAAGTAATTCGTCCTTGTGAGGCTCAATTGCATTGAGGTTGGTACAAGATAAATGGCACACACCGAATAAAACATGATATTTTGGAGAAACCCTCTGTGTTCTCTGCGCCCCATGTGGTTCAATAGATAAAAAGGATTTCACATGGCATCACCCTTTCCGTATATATCACCCCAGATGCGAGGCTGGCTCGCCAAAAATCGAAAAGGGCGGTTAGCCTTCGGACAATGGCTTCGGCTGACTCTCCAACCCCTGCTCGTCATGACCCTCCTCCTCTTGCCTTTATTACTTATCATCGGACCGCGTTTCATTGTTTTAAGCAGATGGCTGATTCCGTTGATTGCATTCGTCCTCCTCACCCCCATTGCCACTCGCGGTTGGCGATACGCGCGTTTACCTATTCAATCCGAAATCCTATACACTGATGAAACCGTACCACGCTGGCAATTCTGGAAGCCCTTCCAGATGCAAACCACCCACAGCCAACCCATTCGCTTCCAACAACGTCTTACCTCCCGCCTCACTACCCGTCCTGATACCCCCTACATCGTTTATTATCTACAATACAAAGACGACTACATCCTCATCAGCCTCGCCCCCCAACGCCACCCCGAAAGCGATCAATGGCAACCATCTCGGTAAATAAATAATTTTAGCAAGATTATCCACTGATCCATACCTAATCTCATTACTCGTTTCTCATAACTCATTACTGATTGTTAAAAACCAATAACCAATAACTTGGATTTAAGCTATACTATGCTCAATCAACGTGACAAATTAGAGTGTATCATGGCAAAGAAAAAACCCATCACCCTCCCAAAGAAAACACTTCTCACTCTCAAAGTGTTGAATAAAGAGAACGTCAAATTCGCCATTGAACCACCCGGAATTGAAGCCTACATTATCGGACGCTCCGACGAGCAAACCAATTACGAACCCGATATCGACCTTGCCCCCGCCGATGCCCGCAATCTTGGAGTATCTCGTCGCCACGCCTGCCTCGTCCGCTATAAAGGCAAAACCCATCTGATTGACCTGAGCTCAGTGAATGGTTCCTTCCTCAATAACGAGCAACTCATCCCCAAAACTCCCTATTCCATCAAAGGTGGAGATGAAATCCGTATCGGAAATTTATCATTACAAGTCACCTAAAATTTGACTTACATACTAACATACTGCTGACATACTATACCACAGTACTATGCTCATTCTTATGTTTATCTGATATAAAACTATCATATATTATATGCTTCACGAATTAGCATTAAGCTATCCGCATAATCGGTTGGAGTAAGATGAAAGATGAGAGTTATGTCTCTTCGGTTTAACGGGTCTTTATGGTGTAACCTCGATGTGGCGTTACGCAATATCGACTCCCAATATCGTCAATATCTCAATGGTATTGGCTTGACAGTTGTAGAATGGTATGTGCTTCGCGCATTGTTTGAACACGATGGCCAACATGCCAGCGAACTCGCCCATGCCGTCGGACGCGCCGCCACATCCTTTACCCCCAACTTGGATAAGCTCCAAGCCAAAGGGTTAATCGAGCGCAAACCCGACCCCAATGATCGTCGTGCTGTCCGCATTTTCTTGACGGATAAAGCGCAAGTTAAGCGCGAAGAAATCCAGCAAAAAGCACGATTATTGGATGACCGTTTCGCCAGTATGATTGATACTGACCGATACCAAATCTTCCAAGATGTGCTTGAGTCGCTACAAACTGCCAAACTCAATTAACGTCGTCAGACAATTATTGTTTGACATACACTAGAATCGTCTAGCCCAACTAGCTAGACGATTTTTATGTGACATCACCAACAAAGTCCACGTCGTCATAATAAGCCACAAATTTTGGCAAAAACTGTCGATACACATTCATATCCGATTCCGAAAACATCACCAACCGAATCTCTTGTAGCGACACATCTGCCTTCAAAAAGTCATACAAGGTGCGCCACGCTACCTTCACCGCCTCATGCTGAGGATACCCAAACACCCCCGTACTGATACACGGAAACGCCATCGTCTTGACATCATGTTCAACAGCCACTTGTAAACTTCGTCGATATGCACTCGCCAACAAATCTGGTGCATTCGGCTCGCTGTACACGGGTCCCACCGCATGAATCACATACGTCGCTGGCAACCGATACGCTTTTGTGATTTTCGCATCACCTGTTTCACAGCCCCCCAATGTCCGACTCTCCGCGAACAATTCCGGTCCTGCCGCCCGATGAATCGCCCCATCAACACCGCCACCACCCATCAAAGTCGTATTCGCCGCATTCACAATCGCATCTACCACCTGCTCCGTAATATCACCCTGCACCACCACCACCTCAGTTTGATTAATTTTCACACGC
>JANQRM010000406.1 GCA_028284565.1 Anaerolineae bacterium
AGCAAGCAAGCCGGACCCCATCGCGCAATCAAATCAGCATCATTCGCACTATTTGGCGCGTAGAGAACGGCTCCACTAATACGTTCATCCACCACCAGAGCTTTGGTCGCCACACCTCCTCCCATGCTATGTCCCCAGAGGAAGATATGCTCCGTATCTGCTTGAGGTAAAGATTCGACAGCACTAATTAGATTGAGGGTGTCGATGGTCAAGCCTGTCGCAAAGAGATTCAAACCATCATCTGATTCGCCCCATGTGCGAAAGTCAGGCGAAATCGTCAAATAGCCATTGCTTGCAAAATAACTTGCTGATTGCCATGTCCCCATGCCTGACCAGTAGGTGTCGCGGTTGTAATAGCCATGCAAGAGAATCACAACTGGAAAAGGTCCCTCGCCTGTCGGGATGTTCATCACGCCTGTAATGGTTAAGTCATCACTCGTATAGTCGATATAGTATTGAGTGAAGGCGTTTTCTTGTGACATGATGTAGCGTGTCTGTATCTCTCCGCCGATAGTGTCACGTTCCCGTAGTCCATCAATGGTATAGGGATAGAGTGGGTCTGATGGCGCATCATCCTGCCCACTGATCGGCACAATCCAAAGAAAACAGAGTATCAAAACACTAATTCGTCGCATTATCAGCCTCAGCTAATTCCAAATAACTCCGAAACAACTCCACCATCGGATATTCGCCCAAAATCTCACCTGTATCCGACAGTTCCAGCCAATTCGTCGCGGACCATGAGTCGGGGTCGCCATTGAAGGCAAAGGGTATCACGGCAATTACTCGCCCATCTAAGAGGAGGGGTTCCCAGCCGCCATAGCGATTGTCTACTGAATCATAGTCATAGACGTTTCCGCGCAATGCTAAATCAAGGTACATGGTGATTGTTTCCACATCAGGATATTCTCCGGCATCGGCTGAATTGGGATTGACCATGTCGCCGTGTCGCCAGCCGATTTCAGTAATCATCACCGGGAGATTGTCGATACCAATCGTCGCCAATTTCCATAATTCCCATTCATATCCGTTTATTCCACGATTATGGATACCTGCTGGCGGACGAATATACTCCGTTGGCGCATCGAACACCGCATCAAAACCGAAAGACTTCACCCAAGGCGGTTCAACAAAGTTCTTGGGATAGACATGGCTGTTCCAAATATCGACGACTGAAAATACGTCAGGGTCTTCTTCCAGCATTCCATCAATGAAGGTATCCGCATCAATATAATGGAAACCATCGCCCATAGGTTGAGTGCCAGAGTGAGGTGCAACAAGGTCGAACGCCCCATTCAGGATGATTGCTTGCGGGTCAGCAGATTTGATGGCTTGGGCGACATCCACTAGAAAGCGCGCGTAGGCTGATGGGTCGGGGATTTCGCCACCCCATTCATTCCCATGATTCGGTTCATTCAGCAGAATCACGTAATGTTTGTCCGTATGCCAATCCAATGACGCAATAAACTCGGCATAAGTTTGCCCAACTTCTGTATAGCGTCCATCATCATCCGCAGGCGGAATCGTCCAATGATTGTTCATGTAGTCAAATGTTGTAGCGAGCCGGATAATTGTTTGCAAGTTGTGTTCTGTAGTTAAATTAAGGAAGGTCTGCCACTTCTTTACATCAAGGTCATCGAGTTGTATCAACTCCACCACGTAACCATTCTCTGGCAACATCGAACCAGCCAACACGATATGCTCATCCCACACACCCACATCCCAATGTCCGCGTCCATCATCAATCAAGAGGTGGATTCCCAGTTTGGAATAGTCATAGTCGGGTGGGGGTTGGAACAGGGCGGGCAGAATCGTCGCGCTTAAAACAATGATGAGTCCCAGCCAGACGAGCAAGATTCCCCGACGACGTAGATCAAAATAGGTTTCGACTAGATTCATACGATAATCACCTGAGTTGACAGATATTGAACTTTTGTTCTATGCTAGAGTGAGTACTCATGCCGTTATAACAAGGCTTTCTTACAAGGGAAAGGTGGAGTTCCGTGTTTAAACAAGCCGTACAAGCCATTATCACCGGAGAAGCTGAGACACTTAAACAACTGCTTGCTGACCACCCCGAATTGATTCATGCACGCTCAGAGTCCGACCATCAAGCAACCCTATTGCATTATGTCGCGGCGAATGGTGTGGAAGATGAACTCCAGAAAACCCCAGCCAATGCTGTCGAAATCGCTAATATCCTTATTGACGCAGGCGCAGATGTAAATGCCATCTGTGAAACCTATGGCGGAGGCAATGCACAGACAACCTTGAATTTACTCGTATCGAGTGGGCATCCGGCAGAACGCGGGGTACAAGCCGATTTAGTTCGCGTATTATGCCAAGCTGGAGCGAAGGTGAATGGGCTGGATAATGATGGTCTCCCGCTTATCACAGCGATTGCCTTCCATTATCAAAAAGCGGCAAAAGCCTTGGTTGACTGTGGCGCGCGAACAAACAGCTTGTTATTTTCATCAGCGTTAGGGAATTTGGATGCCGTTCGCCATGCTTTTGAAAATGGCAAGCTAAAAGATGATGCTCTGCAATCTAGTGTTCCATCGGCAAAAACTCTACTGAGTTGGACAGGACGAGACTTACAATCTACTGACTACGAATCTGCCGTTCTCAGCATGGCATTGTTTTATGGGAGTGTGTTTAATCAAATCAACGTCGTGAAATTTCTCTTAGAACAAGGTGTTGATGTCAATAGCACCTTCCAACACAACCAAACGGGCTTGCACATTGCCTCTTGGAAGGGACATTTTGAAATGGTCAAGCTCTTGGTCGAACATGGAGCAGACCCAACTATTCAGGATACTCAACATGAGTCAACACCCATCGGCTGGGCTGACCAAGCAGGACACACAGAAATCGTCAATTATCTCCGTGATACGGTTGCCTGAGATTAGGCTATAATGGGAGATGGATAACTCATCGTAGAAAGATTGTGGATGATTTACGAAATCCATCTCTATGTTCCCAAACTCAAAAAACTCAACCCAAAGATGCTCGCATGGCTCTTTGAAAACGGGCAGAGCGACAACCAACCGGAGAAATTTTGGCCCGTACATCGCATCCGCCCGAAGGCACTCGCGCGCCATCTTCTACGCTTTGATAAACAATTGAAACCTGTACCGGGACCGGGGAATGATGTCGAACTGCATTATCCCAATGAAGAGATGGGGATTGTCCTCTACGTCCATGATAGGGGTGTGATTCTCTTTTTCCCTTATATGGCGTTTAGCCTCTACTCACGGGTGGTCTTGGGAATTTGCTACACGTACATCAGTTTCCTCTATGATTTGGTTGGTTTCTGGAGTTATGACCCGCAACTGGATGTCATTTCTTATGGTGACGACTTCCAATCCATCGAAGAGACCGCTATTCTGATGGAACGCATCCTCCCGCGTCAATTACAGGGCTAGATTTAAGACCATTCAAACACAGTCCAATCGACCCGTCGCATCTATCATCTATGACCAATCTCATGACTCCGCGTAGAGTGGTCTGTTGAAGCGAACGTCCAAACTCCCACAATAGAAGATGGATATCACCTAGCGGTAGAAGGAGGCTGACTCTCCTTTCTTCGGCTTGTCTTTGGGCTGAAATTTTGCCTCAACATTCTACCGCTTTGATATTTCGCTTTACTACAACTTAATCACTTTTAGGAGGATTTTCTACAATGAGTAAATTTACTCGTGCTTTGAGTTTGAGTCTCGCAATTTTGCTGGTCTTAAGCCTTACGCTCGTTGGGACTGCCCAAGAGGAAAAGATCGTGCGGACTAGTTTCCTATCGGGAGACGTGCCAAGCCTCGACCCCGCGATTGCAACAGACTCCAGCTCCATCCAAGTTATTACCGAACTGTTCCCCGGTCTGACGCGGCTCCATGAAGAAACACTAGAACTTGACCCTGGTGTAACCAGTGGCTGGACTGTGTCGGACGATGGCTTGACCTATACCTTTGATATTATTGAAGGCATTGCATGGGTCTGGTACAACCCCGATAGTGGTGAAGTCGAACAAGTCCTTGATGAAGATGGCAATGTACGGATGCTAACAGCACATGACTTTGTGTTTGGTATGCGCCGGACACTCGATCCGACAACCGCAGGCGATTATGCATATATCCCCGCTGGCTGGCTGGAGAATGGGAATGCGGTCTGGACGGGTGAAGCAGGACTCGAAGAACTGTCTGTTCAAGCCATTGATGATTACACGCTTGAATTGCGTGTTACTCAACCTGCGGGTTTCATCCCCAATATCCTTGGTTTGTGGATGTTTACTGCACAACCTGAATGGCTCATTGAAGTTGAAGGCGATTTCTGGACAGAAGGCGGTATCATCCAGAGCTTTGGTCCCTTTGCGATGGCAGAGTGGAATCATGGTGAAAGCATTTTGATCGTGACCAACCCCTTCTGGGAAGGCACAGCCAGTATTCCGGCTCCGACAATTGACGGTGTTCATTTCAGTATGCTCGAAGAAAGCGCACAACTGGCGAACTTTGAAGCCGGGACACTTGATGTTGCCGATTTCCCCGTAAGTGAAATTGATCGCCTGAGTAACCACCCCGGTTACAATGTCGTTCCCGGCACAGGGGTATACTACTATGGTTTCAATGTAACGAAAGAACCCTTTACGAATGCGAATATTCGTCGTGCATTCTCAATGGCAATTGACCGTCAAGACCTCATTGACAACGTGTTGAAAGCGGGACAATTCCCAGCCAACTTCTTCACACCAGCCAGCATGAGTGCCGCACCAGACGTTGCGAGTTACCCTGATTTGGCGATTGGGTTTAACCCGACTGCCGCCCAAGAAGCCCTCGCCGCGGGTCTGGCAGAAATGGGATTGAGTGATGTGTCGGAACTGCCAGCCATCACCTTGACACATAACGAAAGTGAATCGCACCGCACCATCGCTGAAGCCATCCAAAATATGTGGTCCGAACACTTGGGTGTGGAAGTTCAAATCACCTCTATGGAATGGGCATCGTATCTTGACATTCTGAGTACGGATTCGCCACAAGTCTATCGGATCGGTTGGGGTGCAGACTATCCTGATGCTCATAACTTCCTCTTCGATGTGTTGTCTGCGACATCCGACAATAACTACACGAATTGGGTGAATGAAGAGTATGAAGCACTGCTCGATGAAGCCAGAGGGTTGACCGACATTGACGCACGGCGTGAACTCTATGCTCAGGCGGAACATATTCTGGTGAACCAAGATGCGGCGATTGCACCGATCTACCACACCACCAGCTATGAATTGACGCAACCATGGGTCGAGCGGACCTACTCACGAGTGAGCGCAGAACGCTTCGAGAAGTGGGACTTGGGTGCACGCGACTAGCCAGTGATAAACGGCGTGATTTTACAGAGAGAGGCTTCGGTCTCTCTCTTTTGATTTAAGAGTTTTGAACACACTTTTTTGTTGCGCGAAATTCTGTTCATCTTCGTCTAATCCTCTATTCTGTCTTTTCACTTTTTCACTTGCTACCTTCATGTACTAGGTTTCCCAATTGACTACTCCGCCAATAGAACCATTCCCTTTCATTTAATATTTCTATTGGACTTATCCAATCATCGCCATTGGACTTAATTTTCTTTGTGATTTAAGTCCAAATATCAATTTTTCTGGTCTTAATTGGGTATTTTATCCAAAAAAATTCGCTTGCTTCGCGGTTTGAGATATGCTATCCTCACATAGCTACCATTTGGTAGATTTGTCTAGGATGTCCTGTGACATCTCTACAAAAAAACAATAAATCTTTAGGAGGATTTACCACAATGCGTAAACTTACTCGTTTAATTGGCTTAAGCCTTGCAGTGATGCTGGTATTGAGTCTGACCCTCACCGGAGCCGCCCAAGATGGAAAAGTCTTGCGCTACAGCTTCTTGTCTGGTGATGTGCCTAGCCTTGACCCTGCAATTGCAACGGACACAAGCTCCATCCAAATTATTACCGAACTGTTCCCCGGTTTAACCCGTTTGAATGAAGAAACGGTTGAACTGGAAAACGGTGTAATTACTGATTGGTCCGTCTCTGACGATGGCTTGGTTTACACCTTTAATCTTATTGAAGGTATTCCTTGGGTAACACATGATGGTAGCGGTGTTGTAGAAGTTCTTGACGATGACGGTAACGTACGCGTCTTGACCGCTCATGACTTTGTTTATGGGATGCGTCGGACACTCGATCCTGCAACTGCTGGTGACTACGCTTATGTTCTCGCAGGTTGGGTTGCTAATGGTAATGAAGTAAATGCTGGCGACATGGGTCTCGAAGACCTTGGCGTACAAGCACTCGATGATTACACTCTCGAAGTCACTGCACCACAAGCTGCTGCTTTTGTTCCCAACATTTTGGGTTTGTGGATGGCAACAGCCCAACCGCAATGGCTCATCGAAGCAGAAGGCGACTTCTGGACAGAAGCAGGAATCATCCAAAGCTATGGTCCTTTCGTCCTCCAAGAATGGAATCATGGGGAAAATATCCTCATCGTGCGTAACCCCTTCTGGGCAGGCACGGATACTATTCCAGTTCCGACTCTTGATGGCG
>JANQRM010000422.1 GCA_028284565.1 Anaerolineae bacterium
CTACATCAGCAGAAGCAAATGACCCCATCGACTCAGCAACCCATTCATACAACCAATGGGCATCTGTGATTGAAAGATTGACACAACCATGACTCCGACGGAAACCAAATCCATCATGCCAGTAGGCTCCATGTAATGCACGTCCTTCATCAAAGAACATCGTCCATGGCACTTCTTCCAAGAAGTAGTAATCATCACCGACAACACCGCCACTCATATGTTTCCGAGCGCGACGGAAATAAATGTGATAGACACCTTCACGAGTAGGCCAACGATCTAAGCCTGTAGCAATCATCGTTGCAAATACGGGAGTCTCGCCTTCGTAAGCAATGAGCGTTTGCTCGTAGAGATCAATCCCTACCCATGTGTCTGTGTCAACATTAGCTGGTTTCACTAGGGGAGTGATTTTGGCAACATGGAATTGATGTACCCACTGATCAACACCAATTTGATACCAATTGTAACCGTCAATTTCTACAGTGGAATAAAGATTGACCATTGTATAACGATAGACTAATCCATTGGATTCAGCTGGGTCTTCTCCAGGTGCTTTACTGGGATAAAGATTGACCAGTACCCATGCAAACGGATAGGGGAGTTCTTCGTCTGGTAAGAACGCGCCTGTAAAGTGTGAGACTGCCCAGCTTCGGTTCTCAATTTGATCGCTCGGAACCCATTCGCTTTCGTTGATGCGTGTCCAACCATTTTCTTCTTGAAGAGCTGTTACATAATTGAAACCTTCATCAATAACTCGTACCACATTTCCACCGGGTGCATCATAGACAGTCGTTGCCCCAACTGTTTGTAGATACCAACGATCATACATCAAATCTTCAGAAGGGGTTGGTACGATTACATTAGGTTCAGGATAGGCTTCGATTACCTCGGCAGAAACACCATATTGTGGTACACATTCATTTGTGCCTTCACATTCATCAGCAAAGGCCGGGATTGCGAACAATGCAATGCAACCGATTAGGATAAGTATTTGCACCTTTTTGGTTCTCATAGACTATATCTCCATTGAACTTGTACCATACACTTAGCTTATCAAGTTTCATTTTTTCTCAATCAGCGGAAATCTGATGCCTACCTGACGCAAACCCAACGCTCAAATTAATCATATTCTCCACTGCTGTAGACGTAGACCGCTGGACCAATGATATCTTCCTCTGCCCAATTGAATTCATCACTTGCCCACTCAAATAGCCAATGAGCATCGGTAATCGAGAGATTGACGCAACCATGACTCTGACGGAAACCAAAGCCATCATGCCAATAAGTTCCATGTAGTGCAATATCATCATCAAAGTACATCGTCCACGGCACTTCTTCTAAGTAATAGAAATCAGGCTGATTGTATGCGCCACTCATACGAGTACGTTCAAAGCGTAAATAGACATGGAAGACACCTTCATTTGTGGGCCACTGTGCTAATCCCGATGAAGCCAAACTTGCAAAAACGGGCGTGTCATCTTCATACGCAATCACGACTTGTTCATACAAATCAACGCTAATCCATTTGTGTGTATCGACATCTGCAGGTTTTTCAACAGGAATAATCTTGGCAATATTAAACTGATGAACCCATTGATTTTCACCAATTTGATACCAGTTATAGCCATCAACAACAATCGAACTATAGATATTGACGCGGGTGTACCGATAAAGTAACTCGTTTGATTCAGACGGATCACCACCTGGTATTTCTGCAGGATATAAATGGCGAAGTATCCATGCCATTTGATAGGGAAGAGGGGTTTCAGGTAGTAAGACACCAGCAAAGCGAGAAATAGCAACATCGTCATTCAAATCATGCGTCCGCACCCACATCGCGTCACCGATTCGTGTCCAATCACCTTGTTGTTCCCCAATTGTTACATAATTGAATCCCGCACCAAAATCATTGACTAAGTTGCCATTCGGCGCATCAAAGATTTGGAGAGAGACATCAATCTGGCGATAGGCACGATCATAAATCAGTGAGTCTTGAGGATTAAGTGGAGTAACATTGGGATACGGATATTGAGCGATAACATCTGCTTCCACACCGCAAGTACTATTTGAGACACAGGCTTCTTGCGCTAAGGTAAAAAGGGAAGTTGTTATAAAAATTAAAATACAGATACTTATTCGGATTTGTCTAATCAAGGGATGACCTCTCATTTTCAGATTAATCTTAATTATAGTATGGCCCAACGCTAGGTTATCATGCCAATATGGAAACCCTACGATTATCCGATGATTCGCATGTTGAAATCATTTGCCCAATATCTAGCAACGAATTATACTAAGGGGCGATAGTCAAAAGGCAGGATAAACAGTCTCTCTAGGCTTAATCATTTGTGACACATCTACACAAAGGGGCATTTTATGAAATATCTATTTAGAACTCTTTCTCTCATCTTAATAGTTGCGGTATTTATCAGTCTTTTCGCAGTTGCGCTGCCAACATCAGCAGAAAATAATGAGCAGTTCGCAACACCGATTCTGGTGGTGAATACTAGTTTCTTGAATGTGCGAACTGGACCGAGCGCAGGATTCCCTGTCCTCATCACCGTCGTTGGGGGTACAGAATTGCCTGTACTGGGTGTAGCCAACGATAAAGTTTGGTATCAAGTAGCGACAGATGCCGGTGTAGGTTGGGTGAATGTGACCTTTACCTTGCCTCGTGGTGATTTCACAAATGTTCCCCTTGCAGACATAACCACCGTTCCAGCAAGTGTAGCCAATTTGGGTCAAGGCGGTGGATTCAATAGCGTTTCAGCTGGCTTTGGAAGTGGTGTTGTCGGCGGACAGCAAATTGGCGCGACCGTCCTTGCAGGCGATTTCCGAGCAAATCCGGGAAGTAATACCGCCATGCTATTCCCCCAATTCCCCGGTGATCCCAATACAGTCTATCCTATTTTGAATCAAGCAGTAGTTGAAGGTCGTCAATGGGTACAAGTCAATCTATCTGGCGTTGGCGCAGGCTGGACAGATCGTTTCCAACTACGCCCCCTCCAATGCGGTGGAGAAAGTGTAGTCGTCTTCAATCGCACAGCTGGGGTTACCCCTCTTGGAGCCAATAGTGTTGCATTCACTGTTAATGCAGGCGAAGAAGGCTTCTCAATGAGTAGTATCGGTGGTCAAATTCAAGTCTTGCTGGCAAATGGCGGGCTTGTAGTTGCTCCGTTAGATGCACTCAGCGGACGCTCTGATTCAATTGTATCTGTTTGCAGTGGTGTGCCAGTTAATAATGTTGGGCAAGGTGGAGGCGCGACAGACCCCAACGCTAACTTAGGACAAGGTGGAGGTGGCTTCAATGCCCAAGCCATTTCCGGCAATCGAGTTGTGGTCAACACTGGCTTCCTTAATATTCGCAGTGGTCCGAGTGCTGGCTTTACGGTAGTCGCCACAGTACCGGGTGGAACCGAACTTGCTGTACTCGGTCGCGCTAAAGATA
>JANQRM010000440.1 GCA_028284565.1 Anaerolineae bacterium
CATCGGGCATTTGGTCAGCTGGTGTCGACAACCCAAAATCGAGTATCTTCACCTGACCGTCAACGACCAAAACATTGGCTGGCTTAATATCCCGATGCAACACTTGACGACGATGCAAATAAGCTAACGCGCGGAGTAATTGCACCAACAAGTCCAATTGATTCGGGATGGATTGATTATGACCTGCTTCCAATAAGGTCTGAGCATTCTCCAAATATTCCATCGTGAAATAGGGCTGGCGATTGGAGTCAAAGCCATAATCTAAGACACTGACGATATTCGGATGACGCAAAGATGCCAGCATCTTAAATTCATGAACGAGATTAAGGTTGAAATCTGTTTGTTGAGGGAGTGTTAAGTTCCCTACTTTAGTGGAGGATATTGTGACTTGTTTGAGTGCAACCACTTGTTGAGTTAAGCGGTCATAGGCGCGATGAACAACCCCCATTCCACCCTTGCCAATTTGGGTATCGAGTTCATAACGTTGACCAATGGTTATTCCAAGCGTTTCAGTTGCCATCATTTTTTTGCTTCTTCGCCCTTTATCCCCCGTACAGTCAAAGTATGAGAAACCACCACCTATTGTCAAGTCATCTATCTAGTTGACATAGCTTACGAATCTGTTGATTGACTGTCCAACTTGCCTCTGTACCATGCATATAATTTTGGAAATTCAAAATTGGTGCGTAACCTTTTGGCGATTTTGCAGTCGGTAGAGGCAACGATAACTCAAAATGAAGGAGTTTGCCTCATGAATACCTTAGTTCGATGTTTGCCTCGTTTGGCTATGCTGAGCATGATAGCGATGCTCTCGCTGTTGGTCGTGCCACTTCAAGCACAAGATACCGCCTGTGTCCCAAGTCCACCTGCTGGCTGGGATGTCGTCACAATCGCCGATGGATTGACACTCGATGATGTAGCGGTTGCGACTGGCGCATCTGTGGATGAATTACGGAATGTCAATTGCTTGGGCGATGGTGATTTAGTTACCGGTGGAACGCTCTACGTCCCCGTCCCAACAGACCCAATTGATGACATCATTGCGCGTTGTCGATTGGCGGGCTTGTCGATTGAAGAATGTCGTGAACTCTTCGACGATGGTTGGACGATCGCGGAACGCTGTGAAAATGCAGGACTGACGCCGGAAGAGTGCCGACGAATTATCAATGGAGATGATGGACACACCCTTGCGGAACGCTGTCGGAATGCTGGATTCACCCTTGAAGAGTGCCGTTTCATCATCAGTGGTGGAGATTATGCCCATCTCATCGCCCGTTGCTTAAACGCGGGATATACGATTGAGGAATGCCGTCGGATTATCAGTGGATTGATTGATGACCACACCTTCTTAGAACGATGCTTGAATGCAGGTTATACTGTTCAACAATGTCGTCGGATTTACAACGCATTACACGATGATGGTGGAATAGCAGAACGTTGCCGTAACGCCGGTTTGACAATGCAAGAATGCCGTCGCCTCTACAATGCCTATTATGGCGATGATGACAACAATCTCGCAGAACGTTGCCGTCTTGCTGGACTCACAATTGAAGAATGTCGTCGGATTGTGAGTGGGAACGATGATGACGGTGGTTTAGCCGAGCGTTGCCGCAATGCTGGACTCACGCCAGAGGAATGCCGTCGCCTTTACAATGCCTACTATGGTGATGATGACAATAACTTTGCAGAACGCTGTCGTTTGGCTGGATTGACCTTTGAGGAATGTCGCCGAATCATAAGTGGTAACGACGATGACGATGGTGGTCTCGCAGAACGTTGCCGTAACGCTGGTTTCACACTCGAAGAGTGCCGTCGAATCATCAACGCCAATGATGATGAACCGCGCGTCAACCCAGTTGCCGAGCGTTGCCGTAATGCAGGCTACACAACCGAAGAATGTCGCCGACTCTATAATGCGAACAATGATGATGGTGGCGATGACAACAACATCCCTGAACGTTGTCGCAATGCCGGACTCTCCGCCGAAGAATGTCGGGATGCCGTTAATGGCGGCGACGGTGATGATAGCAACATCCCTGAACGTTGTCGGAATGCTGGAGTATCCGCAGAAGAATGCCGTCGTGTAATTAATGGCAATGACGGTGGCGATGACAATAATATCCCTGAACGTTGCCGTAACGCTGGTCTTACTGTCGAAGAATGTCGGGATGCCGTCAATGGTGGTGACAATGGCGATGATAACCCGCCAGTGCGCCCAACCGAAGAAGCAGAGAATACCCGACGCGGTTAGTTGACACCGTCTGCACTTGCAGGTTAGGCTTGATTGGGTGGAGATGATGTTCGGTCTCTGCCCAACTGTCACTCAACATCCGTACACTTCATGCTACCACTCATTGTCCTGCCCGATTTACCTGCGGAAGATGCACTCTTGGCACGCGCACGTCAAGGGGATAATGAGGCATTGCGTGACATCTATGGGGCGTATTTCTCACCGATTTATCAATACATTCGCTTGCGAGTCGATAGCGTACAACAAGCTGAAGATTTATCGAGCGACGTGTTCTTGAAACTCATTACTGCTTGTCGGGGGAAGAATGCGCCGAAGCACAGTTTACGAGGATGGTTGTTTCGGGTGGCACGCAATGTCATCCACGACCACTATGGCAAATCGAAGAAGTTTACGGAGACAACCTTGGGCGATTGGATACCTGCGGATACGGATGATGACCCCGAAGTGCAATTCATGCGTGGACTGAATCGGGAACAAGCGCGACAAGCCATTCGCCGTTTATCCTTCGCACAACAAGAGGTCATTATCTTGCGCTTTGGACATTTATTGAGTTTGCAAGAAACCGCCGAGATTATGGGCAAGAAAGCCAATGCCATTAAAGCCTTGCAATTCCGTGCGCTAAATAAGTTACGAGAGATTTTACAGTCAATGGGGGCAGATATTCGCTTATGATTGACCGCGATTTGGTCACTGCGTTAGATGATTGCATTCATCGCCTTGCGCGAGGACAACGTGTCGAGGATTGTTTGGGTATCTATCCAGACTATGCGGATGAACTCGCACCCATGTTGGAAGCAGGTCAATTGGTACAGCGCGCGCAGAGTCCCCAATCGGAGGTTGAATCCGCCCAAGCACGAGTGTTTCAACACTTCGACCAAGCTCTCCTTGAACCGATAATCATTCGCCCAACGCGCCGACGCTTCCCCTTGCAATCCGTCGCTGGCTGGGTAGCCACCTTCTTGATTGTGCTGAGTCTGATGACAGGCGGGACGGTTGCTCTTGCTCAAAACAGTCTACCGGGGGATGTATTATATCCGGTGAAATTGTTGTCAGAAGATATTCGCCTGAGTTTGTCAGGACAGGATGCATTACTGAAAGAAAAATTTATACAAGAACGCTTAAAAGAAATATCACGTTTATTGGAAATTGGACGCGCCGTCGAGGTGATGTTCATCGGCACAGTCGAAGGTATCATTGACAATCAAGCACTTGTTGATGGCTTCGTGGTTGATTTGAATGAGGCGATTGTTGATCCAATAGACTTACAAATCGGCAATCGAGTATCTGTAAGAGGGCGCACGACAGAGAATGGACAACTCATTGCGGATAGCATTCTACCCGTGATTGATGAACGTCCCGTTGTACCAACCGATATCGTCTCACCGACTCCAACTACGACAGAAACCTTGCGCCCGACATTGACAGCAACGAGTACGCCATCGCCCACATCGACACCTACACCAAGCAACACACCAACGACTACGAATACACCTTCACCTACGAAAACGGTGACACCCTCACGCACCCCAACCGTCCGTCCGTCTAGTACGCCATCTGATCGCCCACCAATTACAGCAACTCGTGATGATAATGCCAGCCAAGCGGGACGTGGGGAGAATAATAGCTCTGTACCGGATTGTGTGGTCAGTCCCTTGCGAGATTGGTTTGCCTATACGGCACAAGGGGGTGAGGATTTGACGAGTATCGTCTCGCGGGTGAATGGCGATTTGAATCTAGTCCTGCGAGTGAATTGTTTGACGGAAGCGGGCATCTTGCGGACTGGACAAGTGGTATATCTGCCACCGATTCCAACCACCGTTCCACCGAACCCACCCCGCCCTACAACTGACCCGACTCAACGCCCGCCGACAGCAACCCAAGCAGGGCGAAATGGCGAAGGACGACGCGGGTAAAGACAAAACAAAAGACTCCCAATCTTTTGATTACGAGCCTCCTTTGTGCGTATGAAATTGTGTTTGGCTACAAAGAGTTTTATAGACCGACAAATGCGCTGATGGTGAGTGCGACGAATGCCATATTGATGAGTATCGACAACTTCTTCATGACACATCCCCTTTCCTAGAAATCCTGCTTAAAAAATCTCTGTTTGTCCTGCTTGATTGTTATGATAGACGAATACCCCTTGCCTTCCCCCAACAACAAAAAAAGGGTTCGTTATAAGATTCAAATATAATAAAACGTTATGTTAACTATCTTGCAAGTGAAAATCATTAAGGATAGGTCTTCCACCGTGAAAAATGTAAGGGCATGTAAGTTGTAAAGCCAATCGACTTGCTATTGTAACGTCGTTAGCGGTCTTTGAATGAAACCTTATAGGAACTGATGGTCTTCGCCAAGACATCTATGTCTAGGCTGTTGAGTTGAAAATCGGCAACTTGCGATTCAACTTGCTCCTGTAAGTTGACGTGATAGACGTTGGCGATGTCACGCGGGAAGGCGAGTGTTGCTGATTGTGTCTCATCAGTCGGATTATAGACTCGCACGATAAGCGATTCCCCATCTTCCGCTTGTTTGATACTGCTCAAAACGACACGATCGCTTTCCAACTGAATGCCTGTTTGTTGTGAGAGGGAGTTTCCAGAATGAGGTACAACGGAAATAGCACGCGGTACAGTCAAGAAGTCACGCGCTTGTTGCCAGATGCGGGATGATTGCCAGTTCCCTTGATGCGGATAGAGTGCCAGCCGATAGTGCAGAGTCTGCTGGAGTTGGGCTTCTGGTGTGGGGATACCCGGACCTGCCCCAGTCAATATAGTGGTCGGGTCACGTCTTGCGCCTAAGTAACCGACAGCCCGTAAGAGCGTAAGATCAATATCGCCATTGGGTTGGACACCAAATTCATGCAACCCCTCAGCAATCACAGCTAGTCCGGACGATTCATCAGGACGACAAAGCGACATCCAATCGTGCATCGGGAAGGTCTCGGCAGGGTCTTCTATCCACCAATCATTGGGTGCAATGGGTTCAGGCGTAATTGGGCGTGTAATGATGTCAAATTGCATTGCGCTACTGGCGGATGTTACATCCTCAAATCCTGTTGGGAAGATTACCTGCAAGCGATGATCTTTGGCGCGGTTATCGACAGTCATCTCAATTTCAAGCCGACAACTCCCCTCTCGCAAGATTACATCCACGATGATAGGACAAGTGACCCTCACATCTCGACGACGCTGACGTGCATCATCCAAACTAATGGGAAGTTCTAAGTCATATTCAATGCGAATCTGTTGAAGCCCGATGTCTGTCCCCACTCGTGAAATGCGTGGACTTGCGCCTTGTGTTGTAATATCTTGATTGAAGGGTGGCGGTGAAAAGGTATAACCATCTCCGTTATCACCGCTATCAACAAGCAATCCCAAACCAGCGAAAGATTCCATCCATTCGTCGTCTCGTGCAATTAAATCAAATGTCCCATTGGGATTAACCGTCACTTTCAGATGATCATTCTCTAAGACATGATACTGTTTCGGCTGGACTTTCCATCCGTTGGGATTGGTATCCGTTCTCGCAAAGACAGTCGTATAGCCATACGCCGGAACAGTCACACGGAAACTCGCCCGCACTCGTCGAATATCCATTACCCCTCTCGGACCGGAAGCTAGTGCTATCGCTTGTGTGGTCTGTTGGATGTCATGAATTTGCACCGGGATTTCATTGCCATCTAGTCCGCGCAGACGAATACTCCGAAAGAAGATTTCCGGCAATTCTGGCATTCCGTAGAGCCAATCTGCGCGAGTGTTCACATCCTTCACATCCAGAAAGTGCGAGTCCATCGTGATGTCTGGTGAAGGTTTCATCTTAGCCAAAGCCTGTTTTTTGAGCCAATACTCTGGCAAATCAATATCCACCGTTATCACTTCATCGCGCTCCCATGGTGAAGGATTGAAGATCATGACCGCTAGTTCATCATCCTTAGAATCATTGAAATCGACCTGTTCAGCAATCAGACGAAAGCGTTCTTCTGTGAGATAGTCCGCAATCTCCCTTGACCATTCAAAGCGCGTATTCATCTGCCGATGGACTTCATCAACAGAGCAACCGCCAATTGAATCATGCGGGTGATTTTTCAGCAACCATTTCCATGCTGTCCATAGATGTCCGGCTGGATAATCCGCAATATCCAACAACCATCCCAATGCACACCACGGCTCTGCCCAGCGTTCTAACGATTGAAGCGTCTTTGCATTTTGAATTTTATTATCCACCCGCGACGACAACACATTGTAAAGCAGGAAGTTCATACTGCCTTCGCTACGAGGCACATCTCGCAATTCCCCATACACTGTTTCCAGCGACTTCCCCTCGACAAATTGCTTCAGTGCATCCCAAAAGTCTTCAAGTGAAGCATGAATAAACTCAATATCATCAAAGGTGTCATTGGCAATGTTGATAATGGTCGAGAGGTCTTCTCGTGCTTCGACATGGTCAACCCCTTGCATCGCCAGCAAGATATTTCCGGTTGCGCGTTCTGCTTTGTAGTAGGCTGTGGCTCGCAAATCATACGCCGCACGTTGTGGATTCTCTGCCATTGCCCCCAAGTCACTATAACCGATAATGGTGGACATATGATGCAATAACACCTGTGACCCGTCTGGTGATTCCCACCACAATTCACTTTCTCGATTGCCTGAATCCAAGCCCCGAAAGTTCATACAGGTGTCGAGTCCAAAGCCCTGCAAAATCTGTGGTAATTGCGCGATATGTCCAAAGGTATCGGGGATATAACCCACATTCATCCGATGCCCAAATTCCTCAGCCATCCGACTCCCCAGCAACAAATTCCGCACCAGACTTTCCCCACTGCTCAGGAACTCATCCGGCAAGATGTACCACGGACCTACCTTCAACCGACCATCTGTCACATGCCGAATCAGCGTTTCCCGTTGTTCAGGATGAACCTCTAAATAGTCCTCTAATATGATCGTCTGTCCATCCAGATTGAAGGTCTTGTACTCCGGGTCACGCTCTAATAAAGCAAGGAGCTTGTTCATCAAACGAACCAGACGCACGCGAAACAATTGGAACGAGCCGTACCATTCCCGATCCCAATGCGTATGGGTTACGACATAAAGTTGATATTTGTTGTCCATATTTATCTCAGTTAATCGTTGAGGTGGATGTTCAAATCGGCTAATTGCGATGGGTTGTCGATTTCATAATTGGTGGAACTTGGCTGATGCCCTTTATCTTGATTTGGAATAGACCGTGTGAATGTCACCCATGAGATTTGCTCACTCTCCCAATCTACAAGATGTGTCAGCGCAATCCGCAAAGGAAAGCTCACAGGTCGAAAATGAAGGAGTTTCTCAAAAACATCGTATTGCACGCCGCCTAAGCCATAAAGCAAGCCAAAGCCACAAGCAGGGCGCGGATGCCCATCCACCATCGGGAAGTCGTGTGTTTCCCCTGCATGAGTATGTTCAGCAGTTGCGCCAGGAACGACCATCAACTCATTCGCTACTTCTAAGATAGTCGTATCCTCATAGCTAACATACTCACCATGTCCCAGATACCGACGTAGGTTATTCGTCAAATCCACGCCTAGATATGCTCCCACTGTATCTCGCCATAAATTTTGCGTCAGCCATCCCCGCACATCCACCGTACTATGTACACAGCCATGTTCCCGCATGGTCCATTGTGTGCTACTGATCAGGTCGATACGCAATTTGTTCAAGTCGAGGTCAACATCCATCCCACCGCGCAAGGCATAGAGCAAGCCGTGTGTCGTCCACATTGAATAATGATGATACGAATCTGTATCTGCAAATGAAATCGGATAATGGTCGCCTAGCCAACCTGCTTCCATCGTCTGCTTGATGCCTTCAATCTGCTCTCGACAACGACTCGCAAGTGAACCATCGTCAAAGGTTTCTGCGATTTGCATCACCGATGTATATGCCACGACCAAACGCACCCCATGATAGGATTGTTCTTCTGAAGCTGTGATTAAACCACTGCCCCAATCATTCGTATTGTCTGCATACTGATTCGGCAAACCACTGCCTGTTGTATCCGATGCAATCAAGAAATCGACAAGTTCACTGATGAGTTGATGCTTATCCCCCAAAATGGAATCGTCGCCTGTTTGTCGCCAATAATGATGCAAGAGAATGAGATAATTGCAGTTTTCCTCGACCTTCATCGCGCTCTCAGGACCGCCATAGCGATTGCCTGTTGCTTCAAGGTGTTGCCCGACATCGTGTGCCATATAACCACTGCCCGCTATATAGTAGGAAGCCCACTGATTCAGCATCCGCCCAACCAGCTCATCCCAATATTGGAAGAAGAACAATGCCAACTGACAATCGACATCCAAAGTGGAGTGATAGGCTCCAATTTCCAAAATCGAGAACCAGTCGTCCTCTGCCCACCACGCATTCGAGGCAATGCCTTTGAATGATGATGACAAAATGAGCTTGAGTTCTTTCGGGACAGTCGCTTCTAGGATGGTGGATTCAAATACATTACCTTTGTGGATGACGGCTTCCCGATTCGACTGCCACCATGTCAAGACAGCGACCGCATTCTCCCACAGCATTGTATAACCAAACTTCAGATACTTGCCTTGCTGATTCAGCGTCGGTTGGGCGATATAACCCACGTGGTAGAAATGAACCGTTTGAGTCCCATAAGGTTCAAGCGTAACTTTCACTCTCAATTCCCCATCCTCACCCACATCTGCCCCATCCCCAGCGATGACTTGCTCAAAGGTCAAGTTATCAATGCCCGCATGGTCAATTCCATCGGGAAATTCAATCAGCATAGTTGACCGCACTTGGTTCTTCTCAATTTGTGGATTTGGTATTGATAAGCCAAAGAAGGATTCCACGTCCACCGCTTCATTGCTGACATTCGTTAATTCGACTTCCAATAGATAACCCGGTGCACAACTGTATTCAAAATTCTGTGGATAAAACGCCGAGCGAAAGGTAAAAGTCGCTTGAATAGGCAAGCTGGTATCGTTAACATGAAAGGAAGTTGTTAGTGGTGTGATGGATTGTTCTAGTGATGAAAATACATCTCCATCTCCAAACGGCAACACACGCTCAACATCTCCTACTCTCACGCCAATATGTGCGGTCTCACTACTCAAGATTTGCGGACAGGTCCCGATGCTAATCCCCACACTGTCCGTCTTTTGCCAATCGAAATAATGAAATGTCCCCAAAGGAAACACTCGATACCGACGTGCATTCGGCATCATGACAACCGACAATCGTGAGCCAAAACAGGGAATAATCGAATCATACAGTGGCATAAGCTCTCACATCTTGACGCTACCCGCCGTCATCCCCTTCACGAGTGACTGACGAGCAAATAGATAAAGCAAAATCGACGGCACACTATAAATCACAGCCAAAGCAGTCAAGAAGCCAAAATCAACACTCCCTTGATTGCCAAAAGCACGATACAACCCCATAGCGATCGGGAAGTTCGTCGGGGAGCGCAAAATCACCAGTGGAATCAGGAAGTCTCCCCACGCCGCTAGAAAAGCAAACAATCCGGTTACTGCCACTCCCGGAGCCATCAAGGGGAACACAATGCGAATCAGTCCTGACAGTCGATTACAGCCATCCAACCACGCGGACTCTTCCAACTCAATTGGGATACTGTCGACAAAGCCCTTCATAATCCACAGAGAAATGGGCAACTGCATCGCCGATAAAATCAGGATTGCGCCTTCAAACCGATTGACCAATTGCAATTGGACGGAGAGGCTGAAGATGGGGATAATAACCGCCGTAATCGGCATCACCCGTGCCAAGAGCAAGGCATACATAAACGCCACTTTGCCCCGAAATGGTACTCGTGACAGAGGATAAGCGGCTAAGGTCGATAAAATGACGGTCACCATCATCGTCCCAATGCCAAGGATGAAGCTGTTTTGTAACCAAAGGACAATATCGCTCTCTTGGAACAATTGAACATAATGATTGAGTGTCACCGATTGCGGAATTGCCCACGCAGAAGTCGGTTCGATATTAAAGGATGCCAGCAACAACCACGAAATGGGTCCAAAGAAGAGAATAAAAACAAACAGAAAGAAGAAATATTTCGCGGAATGTTGCCAATACAGATTATCCAGCATTCTACTGCCCTTCCGACCAATCGATACGGATAAAGCGCAGATAGATAAGTGCCATCACCAGATTAATCAGCAACATAATCACTGATGCCGCCGAGCCATACCCAATCTCGCGGTATTCAAAGGCGTTGCGATAGATATAGACCCCAATCACTTCAGACCGCCCCAAAGGACCCCCACCTGTCATGGCAAAGACAATCCCAAATACCGAGAATGTCCCCATCGTAATTAAGATAAAATCGAGCAAAATCGTATAACGAATCAGAGGCAATGTAATCTGTTGGAACTTGTCCCATGCCGAAGCCCCATCCACTTCAGCCGCCTCGTATAACACATCGGGTATAGCTTCCAACGCAGAGGAAAAGAGCAACATCGTAAATGCCGTTCCGCGCCAGATATTGACCAAGATAATTGAAAGAAGTGGCGTATCAATCAGCCAGCGTTGTTTTTCGAGACCAAAAGCCAACAAAACCTGATTCGCCGACCCCGATTGAAAATTCAACACGCTTGCCCAGATATAAACAGCAACGATCTCTGGAACCACCCACGCCAGCAATACACTCCCGCCGATAATTCCTCGACTAATCAGCCCCGAATATTTGAGTATGACTGCTAAAGCAAAACCAATCAGAAATTGCCCGACAAATGCAGAGCCAAACACAAAAATGAAGCTAATTTTGATGGAGTTCCAAAACTCATCATCACTGAACAATCGAATGTAATTATCAAACCCAACAAAGGTAAAATTTTTCGCATTCGGTCC
>JANQRM010000498.1 GCA_028284565.1 Anaerolineae bacterium
GGACCCGCACACCGCCGCCGAACTTTCACTCGACAGCATCTGGTCACTGGTTGATGATCTCATCCAAGCCCATGGCCAATGGTTGCCAGAGTATCAATAACTGGTACGTATTGTTTGATAAAATCATATAGACGGAAATTCCCCAAGATTCCGTCGATACTCTCATGCGTCTATTATGATTTGTAACTCTTTTTACGACCAAAACATATCTTAGATATTGAGACCAATTTGGTAGGGATCAACAAGATAATTCGGGTATTCAGTTGGTTTGGACGATGAGATACTGGACCGATGTCAAATCTTCACCACAATCCAAGCTACAAAGGTCACCGCTTCCCCAAGGAAGTCAATTCCTATGCGGTTGGCTCTACTTTCGCTTCTGTCTCAGCTATTGGGATATTGAAGATTTACGAGCTGAACGAGAGATCACTGCCAGCTATGAAGCCATTGGACTATGGTGTCTGAAGTTTGGACATATGTTTGCACGGAAGATTCGGCGCAAAAGACGTAGACTTGGTGACAAATGGCATGTGGAAGTGGTCTTCGTCAGATTGGCGGACGGACCCGGTATCTGTATCGCACCATCGATCAAGAGGGTCAGATACTGGATATTTTTAGGCATCATCAGCGCAATAAGCGAGTAGCGATGCACTTTTTTCGCTAGGTCTTAGACACGACCCAGCACCTGCCAAGGGTTCTGATTACCGACAAACTGCGGAGTTATCCGGTGGCACATCGTGAAGTCATCATGCCCAGTGTCGAGCACCGAAAATACAAAGGACTCAACAATATCATTGAGAATTCACATTAGCGAGTCCGAAAGCACGAGCGGTTTATGCAACGCTTCTCTTCACCTCGGTCCGCGCAACGCTTCCTGTCCGCTTATGAATTGATCTACGAACATGCTCGTCCCAAACGCCATAAGATTCAGCAACCTATTATCGACATGAACGACATTCACGTTTCGATCAATATTAGCACATGACCTCACTTGCCTAGAGCATTCCCAGTACAGCCACACTTCGCTTCCCATTGACGTTTTTATTGATTTAACTTGTCAATCCCTGTCAACGCCACGGACAAGCCTTACAAAGGGACTGCCTCTGATGCGTGCTCGTATTTCGCATACGTATTTCTTAAATTCGGTTGTGTAAGTGATTTCCGTTATGCGTGGGCGCTGCAAACTAATCTCAATTACCGATTCTATCGGCTGGGTCGAGAGGAAAATACAATGACCCTATCCGAGAGAAACACTGCTTCCGGTATGACGTGGGTTATGAAAAGCACTGTCTTCTGACTCTGTGCCCATATGCGTAGCAATTAAAGGTTCATCTCTTCCAGCGGTAAAAGCGTCCAATGCGCCGAATGGTTCATCCATAACCAACAGAGACGGGTCATGCACAAGAGCGCGGCACAATGAAACACGCTACTGCATCCCACCAGATAGTACCGTGGGATATTCGTCTGCAAATTCCTGTAAACCCGTCATTTTCAGTAGCTCTTCTGATGCGGCCGCGGTGATCTCTTGGGAATGCGTAGAATGACACAACTACGAACTATTGGGATAAAAATGGACAAAAGTGGACAGCTAATGGACGGGTTGATCCGCTCCTCGACTCATCGCATCCTGATGCCGACACCAGCAGATAAGGTGGTAAGGTATCGCATTGAAAAATATCAGCAATGGTTAGAGTACAATTCGACCCCAAGGCACACTGCCGACTTAGGCGACTACCGCGATTACTTGCTGACGGCAGTACGGGACTTGCACCCGCGACGGTCAAAGCGCATCTCTCCTCCGTTCGCTCACAGTATCAGCGCCTGTTATACAGCAATAGCCTACGGGACACGCTCTATGCTTATGCGCCCGACGGGTCGATTGCTGATAAGAAAAGTGCTGTCGATGATATATTGGTTCGTTTAGCTAACACCATCAAACCACGCCTTAGTCAGCTGATGGTGGCCAAGTCACAGGACATCGACGATAACCAATATACCCGCCTGAATGCTAGCGCAGCCCGCCAGTGGTTGCGGTCACTGTCAACGGATAGCTTGCGCGGGTTGCGGACAAAGCCTTGATCTAATTTGCCCTTTCGACTGGACTACGAGAATCGGAGCTGTGTCAATTGCAGGTCTAAGACTTGTACGGGTTGTTTGGCAATGAGGACGCGGTACACGTCCGTTCGGGCAAAGGCACGAAAGCCCGGTATGTGCCATATGGGGCCTTAATCGAGTGCCGGACAGTGGTCGAACAATGGCTACAAAATGCGAGGTTTGATAGAGGCTATGTGTTTCGGAGGTTTACCAGCCGACATTGTACGGTGGTGCGAGACACCGGCTTAACCGAACGCGCGGTGCAGAAAATTTTGTAACAATACCCCCTATTCTATCAAGGCAAAGAACATTCGGTCACCCGGCATGATCTCCCTCGGTCTTATGCCTACCAGCGTTACCTCGAGGGTATGGATATTGTGGCGATACGAGATAACTTGGGACATGCGGATATTCGCACCACGCAAGTCTATATCGGTGTGCAAGACGTGTCCGCACGATTGTCCAAAAAGAAATTGCTTTAGGGTGATTCCCCAGCTGTGATTGCCGAACAACGACAGTCAAGCAGTGTCTTTCGGTTTAGTTAGCTCAGTGTTTCTGTTATACCGACATCTATATTGTGGAAGGATAAGGAATACACACGTTTTATAAATATTCCTCTAGTCTTAAATGACAGTTTCTTGGATTAAGAGACTCGCGCCTAGCAAACAGACATCATCGCCAAAGTGGGCGACCCGCAACAAATTTTGGGGAACGAATCGAGCATCCAAGACCCTTTGCTCTATCATTTTCTCGATGGATGCAAAGAGTAAATCCCCTAATTGACTCATACTTCCACCAAATACAATTGCTTCTGGGCTGTATAGGTGAATAATGTTGACTATGCCCAAACCAAGATACATGCTCGCTTCTTTGATGATGGATAAAGCAAAAACATCGCCTTGCAGGGCAGATGTACCAACGTCTTCGCCTGTAATTTGAAATTTATCTCTACCTCGCAGGGAGCTATTGATTTCAGGCTGTTGTTGCAAGCGTTCTTGCGCAAGTTTGCCGATTCCTGTTCCTGATGCAACTTCTTCTAATCGTCGAATACTACCATCTGGGATGCGGAAATTGATATGCCCCGGTTCAATCGCTAAGCCACTCCACCCACGAAATATGTTGCCATCGATAATCAATCCTCCACCAATCCCTGTACTCAATGTGAGATAAACCAACGGATTTGCGCCTTGCCCTGCGCCCATGCGAAATTCTGCCAACGCCGCCAGATTTGCATCGTTATCTATCTTGATTGGCACTTGAAATGCATCTTGGAGGAAGGTTGCGAGTGGCGTATTTGACCACCCGGGTAAGGTTTTGGCATGATAAATCACGCCATTATGCGGGTCAAGAGGACCGGGTGCGGCGACACCGATGCCCTTAAGTTGACCATCCGCCGGGACAACTCGTTTGGCAAATTCAATCATTCGTGATATGACAGTTTCTTGTCCATCCTCTACCCGTGACAGCATTTCATCTCGTATGCATTGCACTAAGTTCTCGTCATACCATGCGACACGGGTGCGCGTGCCGCCAAAGTCAATTGCGAGATAACTCATAGACCATTCAATCGTTGATAGTGTACATAATGCGGTAGTTTCGGCGGATGATCTTTCAGTTTGCCTTCAAAGAGTTCCAATTGCCCCTTACGGACACAAGTGATGCCCATCTGAATCCCATCATGCAATGATTTTATAGCGAGTTTACTCATAGCCGATGCCAGGTAACGGTCTCGGTGAGATGGTGTGCCTCCTCGTTGCGCGTGTCCTAGATGTGTAGAGCGAATGCGGATGCCAGTTAAGTCCTTGATTTGCTCAAATAGTGTATCTTTCTTGACAATGCCTTCGGAATAAACGAGTAAGGCTTGCCCCTGCTGGTCAATACCGTGTTTCAGTCGTTTTGCAACCCATGTCACATCATAGTCATATTCAGGGACTAACACGGCATCAGCTCCTGCTCCCTCTCCTACTGCCATTGCAATAAAGCCGGTGTGTCCACCGAGTGTTTCCAGTGTAAAAATCCGTCCTTGTAGCGCATTGCCAGTTGCTCGAATACCATCTACCGCCCAAAAAGCAAAGTTACAGGCGCTATCGAAACCAAGAGTTTCATCGGTTTCCGGCACATCATTATCAATCGTGGTCGGGATGCCGATACAATGGATGTCCCAATCACGAAGGAGATGTGGTATGTAGCGTAGAGTTCCGTCTCCACCAAACAGTATCACCGCATCAATTGCGTACTTCTGCAAGACCGTCTTGAGCCGTGTTTCTGCATCCGCTTTTCTTAGAATTGGTTCTCGACTACTTTGCAAAAAACTCCCTGACACAGCTGATAGTCTCAGCGAAGTTTCTAAATTAATGGGAATGAGATTTTCATACAACAAACCCGGAAAGCCACCGACCGCGCCCCATACTTTGTCGTTGACTTGTTGAGCAAAGCGGACCGCATGAAACAAGGCAGTATTGATTCCGGGAGCATCGCCTCCACTCACCACCATTAAAATATTCATTACGCCCCTAACTTTGTCAAAGTTGATATATGCTATCCTGAATCAACAAAAAAAGTCAATAATGCACAATAATACGCAGAAAAAGTTGACAAAGCATAATGAAGAGGATAGCATGGATAATAAATAATAATTGTTCATTAAAGCTATTTTATGTCACAAAGCTTGCTTCCAAGTGAACGTCAGCGTCGCATCCTCGAAACCCTTGAACAAAAGGGTGTGGTTCGGAATGCAGAGCTCACCTTAAAGCTCAATGTAACCGCAGGTACCATTCGCTCCGATTTGCGCGAACTCCAAAACAAAGGTCTATTAGAGATTGTTCATGGCGGTGCTGTCACTAGACGTTCATTCCATGATACTAAATTGCCTATTGATGATCGCCTCAAAATGTATGCCAAGCAAAAACAGCGAATCGGAAAATACACTGCACAACTTCTACAAAATGATCAGACACTTATTGTAGATTCTGGTACAACTACGCTCGAACTCATCAATCACATCCCACCCGAACTAAACTATCTGCAAGTTATCACGCATGACCTGACTCTTGCCCTAACTGCAGCTCGCCTACCAAATGTTGAGGTTCTCATGCCTGGCGGGATGGTACGTTCACTCAATTTTGCCCTCGTGGGTCCACAGGCAATCGCTTTCTTAGACACAATTAACGCTAACATTTCCATTCTTGCGACCAATGGTTTTTCCTCTGCTTATGGTGTGACCAATGCCAATCTTCTCGATGTAGAAGTCAAACGAAAAATCGCTGATAGGGCTGAGAAAGTGATTGTGGTGACTGACAGTTCCAAGTATGGGAAACACCAAACGCATACCGTCCGAATGCTAGATGAGGTTGATATGCTTATTACGGATACGGACTTGCCAGACGATGCCACACAAGAAATCGAATCCTTCGGCGTTGAGGTTATACGAGTATGAACACAAGCGGTGACAACAAAGGAGGTGTGAGTTAGAGACCCTAATCATGAGAACGGCTAGAGAAAAGAGGACATATTGACAAGTAGACACATTTACACCTTATCAATAATGTTTTTTCACCTAACTTGAAAGGAAAGACAAATGTCTAAGAGATTTTTCTTGGTAATGCTATTAACCCTCAGCATGATTCTGATGGGCTTATCGGTCACCTCTGGTCAGGATGATGGAAATTACACTATCGCCTTTGTGCCGGGCGTGAATCCCGATCCCTTCTATATCACTATGGCAAGTGGAGTGAATCAAGCGGCGGCAGATTTGGGTGTGACCATCATTCAGCAAGACCCCGAACGCTTTGATGTGACTGTCTCTGTGCCGATTATCGAAGCTCTGATCGCGCGTGGCGATATCGACGCGATTGTCACGGCTCCAAATGACAAAGAGCAA
>JANQRM010000502.1 GCA_028284565.1 Anaerolineae bacterium
TCGCATCACAGACATTCACCCACACATTGATGCTCTGGAACATCGTCTGGGAGAGTTGCGTTTCCCAAAAGTTATCGACCCATGGCTTAATCATGAACTGGCTATCCATCTACATCCTTGAAATGATTGTAACGAAAATTGATGCACATGGGAAACAAAAAGATCTTTTCTGCTGTTATCTCACTTCACATCTTTGGATGCTATCTCTCTCATCACGCAGTAGGCGTTCTTACCCATCTTTAAGAGGATGCCCTAGCGATTTTTTACGCATCCCACTACACTACATGCGTTGTCGATTCCAAAAAAGTGACCAATTATGAGCCATCTCCTCATTCATAATGGACAGATTCTTGACGGGACAGGTGAGCCACCCATTGAGGATGGTGGTGTGCTGATTCAGGACAACCGTATTGTCGCGGTGGGCAATGTCGCTGATATTACCATGCCCAGCAAAGACATCCCGACAATTGATGCACAGGGCGGGACGATACTACCCGGGCTGATTGATACCCACGTCCATCTCATGTTTGAATTGGGACCTGTCGGTCAACGTCTGACCACACCCTTCTCTCTCAATTTCTACAAAGCGATTCACTATCTCCGTCGAACCCTTCATGCTGGAATCACGGGGGTTCGAGACGCTGGAGGAGCTGACTTTGGTGTGAAACAAGCCGTCGAGTTGGGCTATATTGACGGACCCCGGATGCAAATCAGCATCTCGCCTTTAGGTATCACGGGCGGACACACGGATGGCTGGAATCTATCGGGCATCACGACCAGTTTATTTCCGTCGTATCCGGGCAATCCCAATGGAATTTGTGATGGTGTCGAAGAAGTCCGCAAGAAAGTCCGCGAAGTCCTGCGGGCTGGGGCAGATGTCATCAAAATCTGTTCGACAGGGGGTGTGATGAGTCCCACTGACCATCCCGAATTTACCCAATTCAGCATGGACGAACTCCGCGTGATTGTGGAAGAAGGGCGTTTCCGTCGCGGAGTCAAAGTTATGTCTCACGCACAGGGTACAGAAGGCATCAAGAACGCCATATTAGCGGGGGTGCATTCCATCGAGCATGGCATCTACCTAGATGATGAAGTCATCGACCTCATGCTTGAACATGGCACATTTCTTGTCCCCACCTTACTCGCGCCCGTTTACGTCATTGAAGCGGGCGAAGCACAGGGTATGCCAGAATATGGCTTGCGGAAAGCGCGAGAAGTCTTCGATGCTCATCAAGAAAGCATTGCCAAAGCCTATTCTGCGGGAGTCAAAATTGCGATGGGTACGGACGCAGGCGTGATGCCACATGGCACGAATCTCCGTGAACTTGGATTGATGGCAGATGTGGGGATGTCGCCTATGGAAGTCATCGAAGCGACCACACGCATCGCCGCCGAATGCTTGGGCTGGGATGACCAACTCGGCACACTAGAAGCAGATAAGCTCGCCGATGTTGTGGTAACCAAAATCGACCCTTTAAACGACATCCACGCCATGGCAGATAATGACAACATCACCGTCGTTATTAAAGAGGGCAAGCTCATCAAAGATAGTCGAGAGTTGGCGAGATAAAGCGTGGATATTCAGTGGGACGATTACATCGCAGGGGGCTACATCCTGACTCATGGGATGGTGCGCCCCTCATGGATGGACCCGCATCTGATTCCCGACCATTATCTGAGTTTGTCGGGGTGCATCAGCGACCGCTTGCCCATTGCCACGGCTTGGCACGACGAGATTCCCGATGAAGCACGCAATTTAGGTATGACACAGGACGAATGGTCCCGCTACAAAGCATGGTCACATCACCAACTTGGCAAACAAGTCGGCTATCCTGATACCTTCTATACACTCGATACCGCCCAATACATCCAACAATGCTATTTAGCCGATTCATTGTCCGTCCTAATCGGAGTAGCCCTTCATCACACGCGCGTCGATGGCTTTTTGCTTCAACATGCGGAGACGGGTAGGGCATATGGTGTGTATCATGGATTACAACAAGGTCAAACTCTCATAGAAGGTGGGGTCGCACAGGGTTTTGATATTCTGGGCTATGGCAACGGAATTAACCACTCATGGTTATGCTATAGTTTAGAGACTCGTGTCAAAGACCGTTTCAATATCACGCCGAACGAACTCGGACTCATCGCCAACGCTGACGATGCCAACTGCGTCCGCAAATTCGCCCGACAAGAAGAACCCGGCTGGCATTGGGAAGCATGGTTGATTGTGTATTATGCAGAGGAAAATGACTAACGATGTCTATTCATATTGAACTCACAGACAAGCTCGACGCACTTGTTTTACAACGTCTCTTCCAACAGACGGATTGGGCGCAAAATCGTTCAGAAGCCACCTTACACACCCTGATTCAAAATTCAGATGTCCAAGTGTGTGCATGGGATGGCGACTTGTTGATTGGCTATGCGCGTGTGATTACGGATGATGTCACCCGCGCCTTTATTGAGGATGTTGTCGTTGATGCTGATTATCGCGGGGAGGGAGTTGGTACGCAGATGCTGACCATCTTGCTCCAACGCCTTGCTGATGTAGAGGAAATTGTGCTGTGTTGCGAACCTAACCTTATTCCCTATTATGAACGCTTGGGCTTTACACCCAAAACCATCCCACACCTCGCCCGTCTGCGTGTGGAGACTGCATGAATGGCGACACATATTCAGATCAACAAGATTACTATTCTTCCGATATTGCGAACTCTCGTAAGGGCGTATAGCTGTACGTCCCTACACAAATACAAAATAGATTAAATCAACCATCCGAAAGAGACGACCATGCAATCCATCAACCTCCAACCCATTGGAATCGTCCACTCACCGGTCACCGATGCTGTCGATGAAGACTGGGGCAAGGTCATTTCCGAGATTCATGTGGAAGAGTCCCTCGCAAATGGACTGAATGGGTTAGAGGACTGGTCGCATGTTATCGTGATTTTCCTCATGCACGAGACCGAATTCGTCGTAGATGAACACCTCACTCGTCGTCCGCGCAATTTAGCCGACATGCCAGAGATTGGGATATTCGCTCAACGGGCGCGCCACCGTCCCAACCAAATCGGCATCACCGCTGTGAAAGTGGTCGAAGTCGAAGGCAATATCGTCCGTGTCAAGGGACTCGATGCCATCCACGACACACCTGTCCTCGACATCAAACCCTACGCTCCCGTCTACGATGGGGTTCAAAACCCACTCGTCCCCGGTTGGTTCATTCGGCTGATGCAGGGCTATTTTTAAGAGCTAATCATTCTGTATCAAGAGACCATACACGAATGTCATCAAACCATATTTCTTCGGTAAGCCAAGTAAATAAACCTATGCCTCTCATACAATCCTCGACTTCTATCTCAACCATATGTTCTGTATCTTGTTGTATTCCTATGAGATCATCGGTTTTTATCATTCTAATGAAATGCCATTCACCTTCTCTATGAATAATCTGGCTAGAACTCCCTAGATAGAAGTCAGTCGAGCTTCCTGGCATTAGGGTCATTCCCATAAAATCAGGATCGGAATATATGGTATACCAACGTCTACTATCTCGGATTCCACAAAAATCAAGATTCCATACTCCACCACTACCACTTCCCCACTCAATGGCTACAAAACTTAATTCAATCATGTAGTTATCTAAATCTTCTGAAAGTGTCAAAAATGCCCGTGTAGTACCCAATGCTCTCCATACTTTGTTTCCTGTACCATCATCAATGATACTCCAGTGAGAATCATGTTCCCAATCATCAATTTTTCTATCTTCAAAATTTTCAACAGATATTAACTGATCTGGAGGTACTTCCGTATTTGTGGGTTTAGGTTGCACTGATGGTCTGGGTGTATAACTTGGTGTCGGGCTTATATTGGGTGTATTAGTCGGTGTTGGCGTGGGGGATATGCTGGGTGTGGGTGTAATAGATATCGTGGGCGAAGGAGAAGAGGCATCCACTTGAGCAACAGCTATGTTTGGGGTCTTCGTTGGTAATGGACTATTGTCACTGCCTAAACCAAGAATATCTGGATTCTGTATCAATCCGCCGATTATCGCCGCGACAATGGGGATGAGAATTGCACCTACCAGAAATTCTGTTTCTTCCACCACGGTTTCTCAGCTTTATTCTGATGTTGCTCACGTTCTATCTGAGGAGCAACTAACGTGGGTGTGTCTACTTCGGGTGCGTTCTCTGGGCGCGGTTTTTCTTCTATGGTTCCGGGTTTTGGTGTCCGAGGTTTCCATAAGGGCTTAGGACGTTTTTCAGGGGTCAGTTCTGCCTGCTTGTTAATTGAGCGATACAAATCAGTCAAGCCATCGGCATCCACACCCTGACTCATGTTTATGTAGTGAATTTCGCCCAATTCGTCATTCAATTTGGTACGATCACGGGCTTGAACTGTAATGATCCGTTTTTGTAATCTCCTTGCTTCTTCAAACTCTGCTTGGCAATATTTCGACTTTACCGACTCATTTGATAACACATAGAGGAAGATGTCTCGTTCAGCAATTTGGTCAAGGATTTCTTCCCACCAAATGTCCCCGCCATGAAGTGAATCATCATACCAAATAGTATCATGTCCATACATGCGTCTTAGCTTTGCAGCAAGAGCCTCGACAAACTTCTTGTCGACTCGACTATATGAGACAAAAATTCGTGCCATGATGGGATTCACTTTGATTCTGGTAGCACATGACAGATTATCTCATGTAATAACTCAGATAACAAACAACCGTTGCTAATTTGAAGCTCTAGTGAATTTAAGGAAGGATAGAAAAGCTCGAATTTATGAATGATTTAGATAAAAGAAGATTGGTTATCCAGCAAGGGCAACTGAGCCGAGGATGGTACAATCACCCTTACTGACTTATGTTGTTTCTTGGTATCGAGGGAATTACTCAAAAATCCACTTGTCGGTATCACGTCCCCAGCTGACCAATTCGGCATCGGTGAAGAAGTTGGCGGTTTCGATTTCACCATTCTCCACACTATCCGACCCATGCACGAGGTTGCGTCCAATCTCCAAGCCCAAATCCCCACGGATAGTTCCGGCGGCGGATTCGCTGGGTTTGGTTGCGCCAATGGTATTGCGGGCGGCTTGAATGGCATCTGTTCCTTCGAGAGTCATCACCACCACAGGACCGGAGACGATGTAGTTGACGAGGTCGGCGAAGAAGGGGCGTTCCCGATGCACATCATAATGCTTCTCGGCGAGTTCGCGCGTCATCTGGATAAATTTCATGCCGATAATGCGTAAGCCACGCGACTCAAAGCGTTTGATAATTTCGCCCGTAAGACCGCGTTGCACGGCATCCGGTTTGACGATAATCAGTGTTTTTTCCACGAGAGGATTGTCCTTTTTTGGGTGTAAAAGTTCCGCGCCATATCATACGAAACATCCCCCGAAATGCTAGTGGGAATCAAAAAGGGCACCCCCGTTAGGAATGCCCTCTTGATGCTTAACTTGTTGTGCATATGGATAGCTCATCACGTCCCATGGGTCCGTCAGACCTTTATGGCGAGTCGGTGGGTGTGTAGGATGGCGTGGGTGTCCAAGTCGATGTCGATGTTGAAGTCGACGTGGGTGTCCAAGTGGGTGTTCCTGTTAAACTCGATGTGGACGTTGATGTGGGTGTCGCTGTCGGTCCGCTCGGTTCTTCTGTGCTGGCTGGCGGTTGAGTTGGGGCGGGTGGAGCATCCACAAAGGGTAGATTATTACAGGGTCCGACCAGTTGTGTCACGCTACTCGCAACCCAAGCACTTTGCCCATTAAATTGCCCATTATACCAGCCACTATTCTGTCCAGTGACAGGAAGGTAGTTGTTGGGATTCAAGAAACCAATGGGTGGGTCATAATTGATTCCCGGACCAGAGCGTACATTAACAGCACCGGATGTGACGGCGGCACAGACCCCAGCGGGGACGATATTGCCAACGGCTTCTTCGGTACTCGCGGGTGAAATAGGTGTCGGGATGATGGTGCCATCACCTAATGGGGCGGGTGCATCGCCCAACGAGAGCATGACGCTTCCCTGTGTTTCAGGGTCGGATGAGGTCACAGCGACTTCGTAAGGCATCTCCCCAGCAGGCATCTGATAGCTGAATTGGCTGATATTAATCAATACACCAACCACCCGCCCCTCACCATCCCGTATCTCGATATTGACTCCAAAGTCGGGTGAGGTGACGATATTCAAGCCGGTCGGTTGGGCGGGATTGGCGGGGACACTATAGACTTGTGTCGGTGCGCCGAGTGGAATGTTAATTTCGGTGGGTGCGCCCGCATTCAAGGTCGTGCTGATGGCTGGTTCACTCGCCGTAATCACCAAGCTGTACATCCCCGGATTGCTATTCGCACTACCGACAAAGACGGTGAAGAGTCCCGCCGATGGCAAGCGAAGGGTCACACGGGTATCGTTCGCCATGGGTGTGAAAGGGTCACTATCTGCAAAGGCAAGTTGTCCGGCTGTCCCCAATAGCGCGACAGTCGGTTGAAAATCGGGAGCCATCCCCAGCGCATAGACCGAGACCACATCGCCGATTTGTCCGTTGAACGTGTAGAATCCTTGTGGGGAATTGGCATCAATATTGCCGACCACCCCCTGTCCATATTGTAATGTCTCCTGTGCCGAGACCAACAAACTGGTCGCCAACACGAGAATCAGTATCAGACCAAAACGTCGTATTTTCATAAGGCTTCTCCTAAGTGTATGTATACGTTTGTTGCGAAACAGTTCCACGCCTCTACTCTATGCGAAAAATGGATTTTAGCACAATAAGGCAAAAGTCATCGTGTCTGGAATGGCGTGGTCGCTTGGGGTTGAATAGTGCTCAACGTTCAGTAAAAGGCGAAAGTTGAATGGGGGAAGCCATGTTCTCCAATAGGTCGATTCCATATAGAGATAAAACAGTGCTAGCAACTTGGGTGACGACAATATCGCCTGTGAGTTCTGTACCTGCGTCAATCTCTGCACCATGGAGAATGAGTGGGACGGTCATATCTTCGGGGATGTTACTGCCATGTTCACGGTTATGCCCGCCATGATCGGACGTGATGATGAGTAATGTAGTATCGAGCCAATCATTGTCCGTCAGATAGTCGATGAGGCGTGTCAGTTGAGCATCCGTGTTGCTGAGTTCAAAGAGATAAACCTCAGTCATCCAGCCGATAAGATGTCCGAAGAAGTCAGGGTTGGGCAGATGGACAAAAAGCACCTCGTAGCCTTCATCTAACAAGTCGAGTGTGCGGTCGATGACGCTTCTATCCCCAAGTCGCATAAAATCATATTGCAAATCAGGATGTTGCTGGAACTGAATGAACTTCTCTTTGCCAGTAATCATCGCGGTTGAATAGCCAGCCTCTTGCAAGAGTGTGAGGAAGGTGAAGGATTCGATGGGTTCAGCGCGATAGAAATTCCAGATGACGCCATGCAAGTTGGGCGTGAGTCCGGTGAGCATAGAGGTGTGTGCGGGGACAGTTGCCGGTGGGAAGATGGTCTGGGCTGTCCATGAGACCGCGCCTTCTTCAGCC
>JANQRM010000230.1 GCA_028284565.1 Anaerolineae bacterium
ATTACTTCCAAAACGATACTCCCCAACAACTCGGTCTGCCCATGAATGGAATCGAGGTCAAGAAATCCGAACCCAAGGTTGCTGATACCGAAGAAGCCGAAGCAGAATCGGGTTACGGCAAACGAGCTGATATGTGTCCATCCTGTGGCACAATCTCTCTCATCCGCGCCGAGGGATGCCGAAAATGTCTCACATGCGGGTATAGCGAATGCTAATTTCAGCGAACAGGGTAGCCAATAGGTTGCCCTGTTTTTGTAATATCTGATATGTATAATGGCGCACTTCTGTTGGAATATTGGCGACATTTGCCTCTATGACATCAACTGCTGACATTGCTTTACCCCCTGAATCAGCGCAACCATCGTCCCCTTCATCTCGCCAGAGACTTAAAAAATGGCTCAAACGCGGACTAATTTTCGCAATTTTGGGCTGGATTGTTTTCGCTAGTGGCTTGAGTCTAACTATTCATTATTGGGGTTACGTTGACCAATCAAAAGAATCCGACGTGATTGTTGTCCTCGGAGCTGGTCTACGTGAAGACGGACGACCCGGCTGGGCATTAACCCGACGCTCACAACACGCCGCCGACCTCTGGCATCAAGGGAAAGCTCCTTTTGTGATGTGTACAGGCGCACAAGCGGATGGCTATCCCCGTAGTGAAGCCGAAGTCTGCCGTGATTTACTCTTAGATTCGGGTGTCCCCGATTCTGCAATCATAGTCGAAGATCAAAGCCGAAGTACCGAAGAAAATGCGATTAACGCTTGCAAGATTATGGAGGAACGCGGTTGGGAAACCGTCATTATTGTCAGTGATAGCTTTCACGTCTATCGAGGCTATGTCCTCTTTACTCAACAGGGACTCAGAGTCACCACAAGCCCTGTCTCAGCTAGTCGTATTAATAACGGCTGGTTCTATTTCTATTCCATCGGACGCGAGATCGTCGCGCTTCACTGGCAGTTCATCAAAGACACCCTCAACTTACCCGTGACACATCTCTATGGCATTTAACTAGAGGTTGAGGGCGAACATCGCTTTCCGCATCGGGGGGTAAGTCTCAATCGTCGGCAGAGTCTTATTCAACACACCCCGAATCGTCTTCATCAGATTTGCGGCGCGGTTCAATATCGAAACAAACTCGCGCCCATACCCATGAATAATCGCTTGATTATAGAGTAGGGCAAGGTCAATCGAGATGTGGTGGGCGATATCAATCGCAGTGTTCATATAACTATCCGATTGAATCGCACGTTCAATCGCCAATGCCATCCCATGGTCGATATGCAAATGATGCGCGAGGTCGGCTTTCGAGGTTGATTGGCACAAGGCATCTAAGGACTGCATAAATTCATCCAGCAATTGATGAAGCACATCTTGACGCTTACTGGGTTCATCAAGGGAAGCAATGGTGGCAATCGCTTGGTCAATAGACAACGACTCAAGACAATCAGCGATGTGGGCATAGGTTTCTTCAGCGTGAACTTGGACAAACATACAAAAGCATCTCCTTAGTCCTTTGTCCTAGCTTACACTTGAAAAACTAGAGGAAACATTAAGATTGATTAAAAAATCAATTCTTTACCAATTTCATAATTATGTCGCTTTTATTGGGCTGTCCAACCCCCATCGACCATCAAGACCGTCCCATTCACCAAACCACCTGCAGGCGATGCCAGATAAATCACGGCTCCAGCGACATCCGTAATCGTTCCCACGTGACCAATCGGCAACTTGTCCAACACACCTGCTAAAAAGTCCGGATTATCCAGACGCTCTGCTGTACCCGGTGTATAGATAAACGTGGGTCCCACTGCATTCACCGTCACACCTTGACCACCCCATTCAATTGCCAACACTTTTGTCAGCATATTGACTCCGCCCTTTGTCGCACAATACACCGTATGTCGGGGGATAGCCACCACACTGGCTTGTGAACTCATATTGATGATGCGTCCCCGACCCTGCGCCAACATAATCCGCCCCGCTGCCTGACAACAAAAGAACAACCCCTTGAGATTCACATCCATCATCGAATCCCAATCGTCTTCTGTAATATCCACCGTATCGTGATTGTTCCCCAGCCCCGCATTATTCACGAGAATATCCAACTGCCCGAAATGCTTATGGACTTGCTTCACGCCATCTCGGATACTCCCCACATCACTCATATCCATCTGGACAGCCAGTGCTTCGCCGCCATTGGCTTCTATCTCAGCAACTAACTGATTCAGCTTATCCAGACTTCGTGCCGCAACAGCCACTTTCACGCCTGCTTGTGCCACCGCCTGCGCCAGACCGTATCCAATCCCCATACTCGCGCCTGTCACCAACGCAACCTGTCCATCCAATCGAAAATTCGGTGCGTCCATTCGGCCTGTCCTCCGTATTGTGTAATAAATAAAAAGACTAGCTAACGTTGCGCGATCACACAACAACCGTCAGCCAAGCGTGGGGTTACAATTTGGTTGGCATCCCAAAATTTCCCTTATAATACTCATTGTAAGGAGTCCGTATGGAACTTATTCAGCCTATGTACGTCTGGTAAGTATTGCCATCAATGTGGTCAACTATAACCAACAACGAATAACGAATAACTAAACAACCAAAGGGGAAATTATATGAGACGTTTATCATTTCTATTGTTAATTATCGGGGCATTGCTCTCGGTCATTATTCCACAACTGACCGCGCAGGATGTCCGAAATCCCGAACTCCAAGTAATCGATAGCGACCCTGTATCTGGGCAAGAACTGGGCTTAAGCGACCCCATCACCTTGTATTTTGATCGTCAAATTGATTGCGATTCCCTTATTGAGTCCTTTAGTATTTCACCACCAATCGACGGTAGTTTGACCTGTGACGATGGCGCAATCACATTCACACCAAGCAACTCTTATGAACGTGCCACCACATACGCGGTGCGCCTAGACAATACCGCGCAAGGGGCAGATGGCTCAGCCTTAGTTGAACCCTACGAAGTCAGCTTCGATAGTCAGGGCTTTTTGCGAGTCTCCGAAGTCTTCCCCTTATCCGATGGCTCACGTGAAGGCTGGGTTGCGCCCGATACCACCATCACCATTATCTTTAACCGTCCCGTCGTGCCATTGGTGACATCCGACGACTTTGATGAACTCCCACACCCTCTGACCATCACACCCGAAATCGATGGCGTTGGCGAATGGCTCAATACCTCGATTTATGTCTTCACTCCAACCGAAAACTTCGCTGGTGGTACAACCTACACGGCAACTGTCACGGGTGAATTAGAAGCTGTCGATGGCTCCATTTTGCCTGAACCCTTTACATGGTCATTCTCCACAGCTCCGCCTCAAGTCATTTCCGTAGATCCCTCGCCCAATGATAGCGATGTAGTGCTAGACAGGATGATTCAACTCCGTTTTGACCAGCCCATGGATCGTCCCAGTGTCGAATCTGCCTTCTTTATGATTAGAGATCATTTGGCAAGCGAATCTGAGACCAACGACTTTACGGTGTCAGGAACATTTGAATGGGCAGACGATGATGCGGGATTTAGCTTCACGCCCGATGAAAATATGGAATTGGATTCCTTATATATCTTCGGCTTCAATGCACCCGCCTATGCCAAAGATAGCACCGCCGATTTGGTTGGCGCACGCACATGGAACTTTACCACGGTGCCTTTCCCCTCAATTACAGGTACAGACCCCTCCGATGGTTCGGTAGGCATTAGCCCCGGCAGTGGCTTTTCCATTTTCTTTGCTTCGCCTATGGTGATTGATACCCTCGAAGACCGAATTATCATTTCACCCGAACCCGAAACTGAACCCAATTTCTTCTATAGTGATTGGAGTTTCCGCTATTCAGTCTCATTCCGTAGTTTGCCGAGTACAACCTATACCATTACGGTTTTGCCTGGTATGGAAGATGTCTATGGCAATACCATTGATGAGGGCATTACCTTCACCTATACAACGGATAGCTATGCGCCCAGTTTGCGCTTGAATGTGCCGGGACCGATTGGCTTTTACAGTGCCTACCGCGCACCGACTCAACTCTTCCTTGCCCATCGCAATGTCAGCCGTGTCGATTTGGAACTCTATAGCGTGCCAGTCGAGACTTTTGTGCTCCAATTGACAAGCGAGAGCTATTGGGATGCCGTACAAACATTCAACGAAAACTCTGCCGACCTCATGCGCTCTTGGACAATCGCCTCCAATGTGCCAGAAAATGCCCTGCGCTATGAACTCCTCAATCTGGGTGAAGCCAACAATAGCGAAGTCGTCTGTGCTGGCTCACTACCGTCTCGCTTAGCCGTGGGAGATAGAGGCATTGTCATCACCGAACCCGATCCCTTGCGCGCCCGTTCCGAACCAGCCGTCGGTGAGATTGTCGATTTACTCTACAAAGACTACGCGCTTGAAGTCATAGGCGGACCTGTGTGCAATGATGGCATCATCTGGTGGGAAGTTGAACTCCGTGATGAAGTCACCGCATGGGTTGCCGAATCGGTTGATGATGAATACTTGATTGACTTGCTGGATGCAGGCGAACAAACCGATGTCCAGTTAACTACGGATACAGGCGATGGACGACTCATCCCCGGCATCTACTTCCTAGAAGCCACAGCACCAGAAACCAACGCGCGGGATTATGACCCTCTACGCCACTTTATGACGGTCTCCACCGCAGTCTTGAATGTCAAATCCACAATTGATGAAGTCGTTGTTTGGACAACCGATGCCAATACAGGCGAACCTGTCGTCGGCGAACAAATCGACATCTACAATGACAACGCGATACTCGTTGGAAGTGGTTTCACCGATGCGAGTGGCATTGCCCGTATCGACACACCACCCATTGACGATTTATATGTGGATCGTGTTGCGGTTCTCAATAGCGAGGATCACTTCGGCTTTGGCTATAGCGATTGGTCAGGTGGACTCGAATCCTACAACTTGGGGGTGAGTTCATCTTACTACCCGCAACAATATCGTATCTACATCTACACAGACCGTCCCATCTACCGCCCAGACCAACCTGTTTACTTCCGCGGGATTGTCCGTAGCAAAGACGATGTGACTTACACACCGCCCAACTTCGAGACGGTCCCTGTGACCATTACGGACGATAGAGGTGAAGTCATTTATGAAGAGAATTTGCCCTTAACCGACTTCGGAACATTCAGCGATAGTTTCACACTTGACCCTGATGCGTCGCTCGGCTCCTATCGTATTTCGATTGAATTACCATCACGTCACGAATATCAACGGGAACGCGGTTCAGTCAGCTTCTCAGTTGGCGAATTCCGCTTGCCCGAATTCCAAGTTGAGGCTGTACCTGTTGAAGGTGAAGTCGTACAGGGTGAGATGGTCGAGGTTGAGGTCGATAGCACCTACTTCTTTGGTGGTTCTGTCTCCAATGCCGATATTCGCTACACGGTTGTTGCGAATTCCTACTTCTTCCGTTATCAAGGCGATGGCTACTATGACTTCTACGATGACTTCTCTCGGAGTGGGGGCAGTGCTGGATTCATCACCGATGGCGAAGCCACCACCGACGAAACTGGCAAATTTGTCATCCAGATTCCAGCCGAACTAAAGAACACCACCCAAAGCCAAACCTTTACCATTGAAGCGGGTGTCACCGATGAAAGCGACCAAGCGGTTTTCGGACGTGCTGAAGTCGTCGTGCATCAAGGGCTGGTCTATCTCGGCGCACGGGCAGAAAACTATGTCAGCACCGCCGGAGAAGAATCCAAAATTCGTATCATTTCCGTCGATTGGGATAGCAATCCCGTCCCCAATCAAGTCGTTGATGTCGAAATCATTGAACGCCGTTGGATGAACGTCCAAGAACAAGATGAATCCGGACGCACCACATGGACATGGGAAGTGGAAGAAATAGAAGTTGAAGAGGG
>JANQRM010000531.1 GCA_028284565.1 Anaerolineae bacterium
GTCCAGCGATGGTCGCCGCACGTAATGCACCGATGAGTTCATCGTCTGTGATTTCTTCTTCCATGAGGAATTTCTCAGTTAGATAGTCGTCATTTTCGACGATCTTCTCGATCATTTCTTCACGGCGGGTCTCGGCTTCTTCAATATGACTATCCGGAATGGGGTGACGTTGAATGTCTGTTCCCAAATCATCACCATAAGTCACGAGTTCCATATCGAGCAGGTCAATAATGCCGTTGAAATCATCACCAGAGCCATAAGGCATTTGGATAGCGACTGGATTCCCATGCAAACGACTGATAATCATATCAATCGTGCGTTGGAAGTTCGCACCGGTGCGATCCATCTTGTTGATAAAACACATGCGCGGAACGTTGTAGTCACTCGCTTGTCGCCAGACCGTTTCCGACTGCGGTTCAACTCCAGCAACAGCATCGAATACCGCCACACCACCATCTAGCACACGCAAACTCCGTTGCACTTCAGCTGTGAAGTCCACGTGACCGGGCGTATCAATAATGTTGATTTGATGTCCAGCCCATTCCGCAGTTACAGCGGCAGAGGTGATGGTAATCCCACGTTCACGCTCTTGTTCCATATAATCGGTGGTTGCCGCGCCATCATGCACCTCACCGATCCGATGCACCATCCCCGTATAATAGAGGACGCGCTCAGTAACGGTGGTTTTACCGGCATCAATATGGGCAATAATCCCGATATTTCTTACTTTGTTGAGTTCAAATTTCTTCGCCATTGTTCCTTGGTTTCACCCAGAAATAACCCCGCTTAGCGCAGGGTGTCGTTTAACTAACGGAAATGTGCAAAGGCTTTGTTTGCGTCTGCCATACGGTGGGTTTCTTCCTTCTTTCGGATAGAAGCCCCTTGTCCATTGTAAGCATCCAGCAATTCGTTGGATAACTTATCGACCATGCTCCGTCCAGCGCGGTCCCGTGAAAATTGAATCAGCCAGCGCATCGCCAACGAAATCCCGCGTTCAGCAGTGACTTCCATCGGTACTTGGTAGGTAGAGCCACCCACACGCTTCGGCTTCACTTCCACCGTTGGAGCGACATTGCGGAGTGCATTTTCAAAAACCTCAATCGGGTCTTTCTTCGTTTTCTCTGCGACGATATCCAATGCGTTATACATAATCCGCAGAGCCGTGCTTTTCTTGCCACCATACATCATGCGATTCACAAACATCGCAACATGTACGTTGTTATATTTCGCATCCGGCGCGGGAATTCGCTTGGGGGGACGATTCCGTCTTGGCATCAGCCTTAACCTTTCTTCCGTTTTGTACCGTACTTGCTACGTCCTTGTTCACGTCCTTCGACACCATTCGTATCGAGCGTGCCACGAACAACGTGATAACGAACACCCGGCAGATCTTTTACACGACCCCCGCGTATCAATACCACACTATGTTCTTGTAGATTGTGTCCCTCACCGCCGATATAAGCCGTGACTTCCAGCCCATTCGTCAAACGAACGCGCGCCACTTTCCGCAAAGCCGAATTCGGCTTCTTTGGAGTCATGGTCTTCACCTGTGTACAAACCCCACGTTTTTGGGGCGCACCTTTGGGCTGACGGGTACGACGCTGGGTATATGCATTCAGCGTGTATTGCAGTGCCGGAGCCTTGGTCTTTTTCTTCTTACTTTTGCGACCTTTGCGTACCAACTGATTGATGGTCGGCATAAACTTCTCCAGAATAAACTTTGAAAACTGTTTTGACTGCCTGACAAGCAAAAAGGCGCACAAAATCACGCCTGTTATTTGCTTCTATGGTGAGCCAACTTGTTTTCCAAGTCACTTTCACCATCTTTGCTCAATTCGGTGTCCATTGCCTGATTGATTCAGGGTGTCCCACCGTCGTTAGCGACCTGAGATATTATCAGAGGGGGGCGATCACGTCAAGGGCAATCGGTAAGAATTTTGGTAATTTATCCGATACAAACTACTCATTTATTGAATAATTTGCCGATTTTCTCCAAAAGTTCGTCGATGGCAACGGGTTTACCCAAAACAACCTCGACTCCATTTTCCATCGCCTGCCCCATTTGATAGCCACCGGTTGCACTACTCACGACCATCACAGGAACAAGCCCTTGGGTTTTCTCTTGAGTATAGCGTACCAGCTCCAAGCCATTCATATCCGGCAACACCAATTCCGTCAGAACTGCATCAGGAAGAGTATCATCTATATAATTCAGCGATTCTGTCACCGTATGTTTGACCACCACGCGAAAACCCGCTTGACGCAAGACTAGGCTAATTAGCTCCGTTACAGTTCGGTCTTCATCGACAATCAAGATTCGTTGACCATTGCCTATCTTCGGAATCTGGAATTGATTCGTCATCCCAACATGCGTTTCATCCACCATCAAAGGTTTGACAACAAAATGAACCTGCAACTGTAATCTTCCTAAGCGGAGGATGTCTTGGTCGCGAATACGATATTCTTTGCTGGGTTCAAGGATATGCTCGTTGATATACGTCCCGTTCGCACTTTCAAGGTCTTCCACCGTTACCCGATTATTGATGGTGCGAACCATCGCATGTTGCCGTGAAACGCCCATCATATGCGCGCCATAGGGGACAAGGTTAATCTCTGGCGTAATACCATTTTTAGGGTCAGGTCGCCCAATGAGCATTTTATCTCGCACGGGGACTTTAATCAGATTGGTTGTTCCCACCACACGAAATTCAATCACCCACGGCATCAACCCATCTAGCGGACCCGTCATACGCGGGCGCATTGGAGTTGCCGCTTCATCCGGATCAACAAGATGACGAGTTTTCCGTTGATCTTCTGTCAATTCAGTTTCTTCAATTGGATTCTGTTCCTCAGACATCCACCGTTCTCCAAATAGTTCAACCCCACCTACGTATTGTAGCGATGGGAGCGATTCTTGCCTAGCACAGTTTCATGCTAAACAGTAAAAAGCCCCTAATCAACAGGATTAAGAGCTTCATTATTAAAGACTTACTTAAGCAGAACCTTAGCGGAAGAGTTCTCGCACGATGATATTGCGTTGAATTTCGCTCGTCCCTTCGTAGATTTGGAAAATCTTCACATCCCGCAGGAGTTTTTCAACGGGGTATTCTTTCATATAGCCATAGCCACCAAAGACTTGTACAGCATCCACAGCGGCGGCAGTCGCTTTATCAGCGGCGAAGGCTTTGGCATAAGCTGGCAGGGTGGGGTCGAGGTCTTTGCCTGTTTCCAATTGCAATGCCGATTGCCAAACCAACAAACGCGACGCATGATAATTAATCGCCATATCCGCAATCTTGTGCCCCACCGCTTGATGTTGATAAATCGGCACGCCAAAAGCCGTGCGTTCTTTCGCATACTTGACCGATTCTTCTAAACAGCGACGTTGCAAACCCACCGCAGCGGCGGCAACAGCCGGACGGCTATAATCGAAGACAGCCATCGCCAGATAGAAGCCTTTCCCGACTCCGCCGACTACATTTTCTTCGGGTACTTCTACATTTTCAAACACAATTTCAGCCGTATCCGACGCACGTTGTCCGATTTTGTCAAACTTCTTGCCCACGCTCACGCCCAGCATCTCACGGTCAATAATGAAGCAAGTCATCCCGCGATGTCCCGCTTCGGGGTCCGTTTTCGCAAAGACCGTGAAAAAGTGAGCATGAGACGCATTCGTGATGAAGGTCTTACTACCATTAATAATGTAGGAGCCGTTCTTCTTCTCTGCACGGGTTTCAATCCCCACCACATTCGAGCCAGCATTCGCTTCTGTCACACCATAAGAGACCAGTTCACCCTTATCTACAAGCCGTTCACCCAGCCAATAGGCTTTTTGTTGCTCATCCCCACCCAAAATAATGGGCAAACTCCCTAAAGTATTGGTCGTGATGCTTGTACCAATGCCAGTGCACCCATAGCCAAGTTCTTCTGCCACCAAGCATTCTTCAAAGACGGTTGCACCCAACCCGCCGTATTCTTCAGGAATGTCCATATTAACCAAGCCGATTTCCCGTGCCTTATCAAAAATCTCCTTCGGGAACTTGGCTTCACGGTCATGTTCTTCCGCTACGGGAATAATCTCTTTCGACGTGAAATCCCGCGCTAGCTTGACCAACATCTCTTGTTCTTCATTCAGCTGTAGTGTTGGACCCGCCAATTGTTCCATTATGTCAACCATCTGAGGCTCCTAAAAATCAATTAATCGAATCACCGTTAGATTAATTATAGCACGAGTCTAACGGCTTTCAATAAAGTTGATGTCTCGATTACTTGACATCTTCGATAGGTTGAGAGATTTGGACTAACACACGCAAAATCGCATCCACAGTCTGAACCTGTTGCGCCTCACGAGAAATTGTTGCGGGATTGTCGCCAGCTTGTGGACCGTACCAACCAAACTGCGCGTGATTCCCGCCTTCAATACGCACGAATTCAGCATCGTTTGGTAACAGGCTTCGGGTTGCTTCCACTTCCTCAACCGTCGCCAAGCCATCGAAAGAGCCATAAACCGAGGCAACAGTGAGATTCTCAAAGCTAGACATATCAGCCCATGCTTCTGGATATCCAGCCAGCATCACCAATCCTGCAATTGTATCAGGATGATTATAGGCATAACGTGCAGACATCGACGCACCCAGCGAATGCCCACCAATCGCCCATGACTCAATGGCGGGATACGTTTCGATGACTCCATCTGCACCGTTCTCATTCAAGATGGCTAAGTTGAGTGGCATCGGCACAATCACCGCTAGATACCCCGCTTCAGCCAACGCTTCACCAATAGGGGCATAGGCTT
>JANQRM010000549.1 GCA_028284565.1 Anaerolineae bacterium
GGTAAACGTTCCCCCAATATCGACCACAACTTGCATACGATTAACTTTCTATCCGATGATGTGTGCTTCCCAAACCTTCATTATAGCGGAAGACATTCAGCATTTCAGCGTTCAGCAAGTCAGCCATCAGTCGAGGAGAATCTTATAAGTCATTAGCCTAAACTTCCCACCTTTTCATGTTCAACCGTTAGTGCTTGAGCCCGCTTATATTTTTCTGATGGTTCTCCTACAAAATTTTTATGATTTGCATAAATTGTTCTTATATTTCATGCATAGAATTAAGGTGTCTTAGATAAAAAGCAATCAATCACGAGGTGAAAAAATGGGAATGTTAATTCGTCGTCCAATCAATCGCACTTTAGCCAATCGCTGGTTCGATAACAACTGGCGCGAGATGATGCGTCCGTTCAATGAATTCACAAGCGATGCCACCACCCTCGCTCTGGATGTGGATGAAACTGATGCCGATTACACCATTCGCACAGCTCTGCCCGGTGTGAAGGCTGAGGACATTGATATTCGTCTGCAAGACGGTGTGCTGAGCATCTCCGCTGAAATCAATGAAAGTGATGTAGAAGAAGGCACACGCAAGGTCATCCGTGAGCGTCGTTATGGGAAGTTTAGCCGTAGCCTACGCTTCAACAATGTCGTGAATGGTGACAACATTGATGCCAGCTATGAGGATGGCTTGCTAATGGTCATCGTCCCCAAGGCTGAAGAAGCTCAACCGCGGCAAATTCCAGTGAACGTCGCCAACGGTAACGGACACAACGATTAATTCTCTCTCGAATTGACGAGATTAAGTGGTGGGCAAGGGCTCGCCACTTTTTGATTCTCGCTATTACCTTATACAATGTTGCTTGTAAGGACAGATAGGGAATGCCTGTATGTCGCTCATCAACCCATGGTTTGGCTTGCTACAATTTGAGCAATCCATCATCACCCCACTCGAATCGGAAGGCAAGCTAACAGATGAAATACTCTTCACCTTATTCGAGGATCTTAGTCAGTCCTACATAGTCGATTCCATCGTCTTTCTTTTACTTAATCAGCAAGGCGAACTTGTCGAGATCATTGATAAACATCCACCCTATAATCCCATCCCAGATTTCGATTTTGCGAACAACGACTTCTGCCATGAGCTTGCTATGCAATGCCACGATATACTGACGGATGAAACACAAAACCTCTGGGGATTTGGTGTTTTAGAGCTGACGGATAATCTCTGTGTTGTAGGGCGTTCTGTCCCATCCCTGCAGAAATACGTTGTTGTCATTGCGAAGTGTCGACAAACGCTATAGGACCTCGAGTCTCTCCTAGGACATGGGGATAATCGCCCTGCAATCTTCTTTGAGCTTCTTCATTTCGCTCCACCATACAATGACGAGTCGAAGATAGGAGTCACCGGAGACGCGCCATGGCGTTTTGTTGCGTGGTCTTGTCCTGTCGGGACAGGATATTATCAACACGACGGGATATATACACGACGTTCAGTTTAATTGTTAGAACAAAATGGCGATTTGGGGGGTTGAACATTTTTGAGATGCATTGTATTCTTAATGAGGTGCTTATCAAACGCGAAAGCCCCAACTGGCATTGGGGCTGAGGCGACGAAAAAAATGTGTTTGATAAACTAAAATCGTCAATAATATTATAACCTATTTTGGTAGGTTTTAGATGTTTAATTTTGGTTTGATTATGGTACATATCTGGAAAGATTGCGAATTGTTAAATGATGTAGTGGATTCCAACCTCTTATAATCTCAAAACATAGCGGTGGTCAAAAGACCACCGTTTTTGTTTACGTTTGTGTCACTTTTTGCTGGAAAAAATAAAACAAATTTCTTAAAAGGACTAGAAGACTAACATATCGCAAGACTTTTTCATGGGGCAGCAACCCTAGTCAGAAGATATGGTGTCTTCTAGTTTCCTAAACGTATCACAAGGCTATATGACATATAGCCTTGTGTCAAGTTGTGAAAGGAGCATGTCTAATGCTCAAGAAAAATGTGAACCTGAGTAGTGCTAATCTATACGGCTACTCAAACTTCAAGTGTGTCCACCCGTATAGTAACCTCCCTGCATATTCCGGTGTCTATGCTATGACCCTGCTATATGAAGAAGGGGGGAGTTACTATCACAAGCTTCTCTATGTAGGTCAAGCGACAAATATTCGCAATCGTCTCTCAGGTCATGAAAAGCTACCATGTGTAGAGCAATACGGTTTCAATAGCATCTGTACTCTGCGAGTCGATAGCGCAAATCAGCGCACGATCATTGAGGAGCATCTTATCTGTAAAGCCAAGCCAGTATGTAACGACAAAATCCCTAGCAACTGCTAGTTATCGTTATACACACTGCCCCATGAAAATAGACTCGCAACCAAAGCGGTTGCGAGTTTTTCTTGACATTCGTCAAGTATCAAACCAAGACAGGATGTCGTGTGTCGGGACAGGTTCGATAGCCGGTAGAAAAGGGGAAGAGGTTGCAGTCACAACCAGGGCTAACGACTGGGTGGAAGCCGTCGAATCGGATACTGTCACCGACAGATGAAGGAGGTTGGACACAAGCAACATGCCAACCCACAAAATCAGCAACACACGACGCATACCGTACTCCTATCTTTGCTCGACTCATTCCATTAGACACTGGCACGTTGTCAATGGTTCCAAGTTGGTTTCATGAGCTGTCAGCATTTCAGCTATTTAGCTTTTCACGGCTATCTAGTTGCAAATCGAATGGGTTTGGTCAGCCACTTTTTACGCGTGAAACGCCGAAAACAAACCAGATTATGACCGAAATCCGCCCGCTTTCTGACGATTTCTCGTATAATAAAGAGATAATTGACTCGTTCTTATGGAAAGTTGGCAGGATGGCAGATAAAGTTGCGCTGAATCATCCCGATATTTTAGGACATATCACCAATGGACAACGCCTCACGATGGGTGTGGTACAACTGGCAGGGGCGGTGCGTCCGCGCGTCGTGCGTGCTGGGAAACCCTTTGATGTGGTGATTTTGATTCAGAATGCATCCGATGCGCGTTTGGATGTCTCGGCGACAGTGAACTTGCCAGAGAAAGATGCCAAAAAGAAAAAAGGCAAATTTGTTGTCAAGGCAGATAAAGTTGTGATTGGTGTCGAACCTGCAGAGGTGGGGTATATCACCGTTCCAGTTTCGACGATGCCCGATACAGCAGTCAGTCCCGATTATCAAGTGAATGTAGATATTGACATCAACCCTGTCAATAAAGGCAAACCAAAGCGGGTGCGTCATGCCGAAGGCGGCGGTGAAGTTGCCGTTGACCATCTGGATGAGGACACCCTTTCTGAAATTGAATCCCTCCAAAAGCTGAATTTTTCCGTGGAGAAGCAAGGGGGCTTTCGGAGTAGTGGGATGGTAGTTCCTTTTAGTGTTTTGTCTGGCACAGTCGGCGCATTGACCGACTTACAACCCGGCTGGACAAGTCTCTGGACACTCAAAGACCAAGTTGATGATTCCATCTTCCTAGAAAAGTATGGTGATATCGTCAAGCAACAGGTGTTGCCGAATTTAACAATCGATAAGATGTATCAACCCTTGTTTGAACGGACACTGGATGTCTTTGCTAAAGTGGGGTTTGATTTGCAAGCCACCGAAGCCTCGTGCATCACACGCATGCTGGCACTCATTCTCGCTTATGCCAAACCGACACAGGAACTCCACATCGTCGCTGGAAATTACAATGTGGAACGGGTCATCAATGATGAAGGCGCACACCATGCCATATTGCCCTATTGGACTTCCGCTTTGCTCAAAGTCATCAATCGGGATATTCGTGCCGCCAAGCAATATATTAAAGCCATCACCCAACTGTGTTATATCGACTTGATGCACGACGCGATGTTCCATGCCTTCCAACGTATTGAAGCCACCCTCGCGCAAGATTTGGGAACGGATGTGGAAAAAGAGCATTTTATCCAACAAGTCCTTGATGTCTTTCGTGGGGATGCCGCAATGACACTCGAAACAGCGTATATGCCCCTTGTCTTGGGGGGGATAACCGTGTTGGATGTGATGACCCTACCCAATGAACATATTCAAGACTTGTTCCCCGATATTCGTGCGATGTTGGACGCGCGTGAGGCTGACCGAACCGAAGATCATGTTGAAGTCTTTGAACTTGCCGAACGCCTCCTCGATAAGATGTATCTCAAATATGGCTATGATGCGAACAGGATGTAGTGATGTCTGACGCTTTGATTTACCCTGATGTGATTGGTTCCATTGCTGGACGCAAACGCTTTGTCACGGAAGAATTGCAATTTGCTGTGGGCATTTTTCCCAAGCAGGCTTTCATCAATCAACCGATAGAATTGGTGATTCTGCTTCAAAGTCGTTTGAATATTGGTCAGCAAGTGCGAATCAACTTGGGCTTACCCAACCAAGATAAACAGGGCAACCCCTTACTCGTCGAAGCGTCGAAAAATCAGCTCAACATGAAATTGGGTCCGGGAGAAGCTGGGGTCTTGCGTGTACCGATTGTTGCTCATCCGCCCACACCACCCAACGTCGGCTATCCGATTCGTATCCAGATCAGAAGTAAGGTCGATGAGCGTCAAACGGGTAAACTTCGCCAAGTGCGCCCACCGGATGGCGGTCCCCCACCATCGGTACTCACTGTATCGCCATTCCGCTTACAAGTCTTCAAGGATATTGATTTCCTGCAACGTGAGACAGGACCCCTGCGCGATTATGTGGTCATGACCTTTGACCTTGCACCAAAGACTCTGCCTCAAACCCCGACAAACCTCGCCCCCCGCTATGAAAAACTGTGGGAAGAACCCCATATTCATGAAGAGCAAAAATTGGTACGGGCGCGTTTAGAAGATGCTCGCCGGATTGGTTTGGGCATGGGGCATCCCATTTCCTACTGGGCGTTATTGGATGCAACCAATGAACGATTTGAGGAGCGTGGCTTACCCCTGCACCCCGGTGAAGCCAAAGCCATTGCCAAGATGTTGGCGTATACGGTGGATGATGCCCCTGAGCTAGAAACGAACATCAATGCTGAGGAAACACGCTGGTTCCGGACACTATGCCAAGTGCTGGCTCATGATGACTCGGTGCTAAATATGGAACGTGCTGATTTATTGGCGAAGTACTGTTACGACGCAATTGTCTACGATGCTGTGTTGTATGCTTTCAATATTTTGCAACAACGAGTCTCTGAGAATTTAGGCAATAATGCGGAGCGACATCAGTATGCCAACACGGTCACTTCTTGGTTAGCGGGGTCGGGTGATTATGACCTGAACTATATCTACTTGCCCCTTGCGATGGGGGGCTTTTTGGTCAATCGCATTGTCAAGATTGCCAGCCAAGAGAATCCATGGGATTTGTTGGAAGAATTGGACGAAGCCTATCAAGGGCGAATTCGTCTCGCATCCAGCGAAGAAGTCATTGTATTCGATATGCTAGAAACACTCCTCTCCGACGCAGTACGGACACTCAAACGGCAACGAGTCGAGCGTCCCACACGATAAGCTAATCAGCCGAATTTCATACAATTACGGGGTTTACTAACATCTTACCTACTGAAAATAAGTTGTTTCCTAACCAAAATGGTCAAAAATGGTGGACAAAAATCTCGAAAACCCTCACAAACGACCTAAAAGACCCCAAAAAGTGCCGTTTTCGTCCATTTCCTGCCATTAAACCCGCATAAGGATTCAACTTATCATGAGTTATAGAGTGTAATAATAAACATTGATTCATGAATCAATCTATTGATTTTATGTCAACTTCAGAAAGCGATTTTTATGTCTAAATCGAAAATTGGAACCATTGGCTGGGTGGATTTAACCGTAGAGAATGCGGGTGCAATCCGCGATTTTTATCAGAAGGTCATTGGCTGGGAATCGGATGACTTGAGCATGGGCGAATATGCTGATTACAACATGCTACCCGACAAAGATGCCGACCCGGTTGCGGGAGTCTGTCATGCAAGAGGCACGAATCAAGGTATGCCAGCGCAGTGGATGATTTATGTCTATGTCGCCGATTTAGACAAGAGCATGGATGCTTGTATGGCGAATGGTGGCAAGATTCTGCAACTCCGTCGTGATGATGGTTTCTGTGTCATCCAAGACCCCTCCGGTGCAGTCATGGCGTTGTATCAAGAGAATGAATCAGCTTAACCAATGATAAAATGGGAGCAAATCAAATGAAACGTGTGCAAGGCATTGGTGGCATCTTCTTCAAAGCGAATGACCCAGATAAACTCCAAGCATGGTATGACAAGCATCTCAGCATCGGTCCTCTGCCGCAGAGTCCATGGGGTGCGGAGGATACCGCATCATTATTTGAGTGGCGGGACACTGATGAGGCAGAACGCAAATGTTATACAGTCTTTGGTCTGTTTCCTGATGATACGGATTATTTTAAGCCGGGGGACTTGCCCTATATGCTCAACTTCCGTGTCGATGACCTTGACGGTTTTTTGGCACAATTGAAAGAAGAAGGTATCGAACAAGTCGGTGAAGTACGTGCTTTTAGCTATGGACGCTTCGCCCGCATCATCGACCCCGAAGGTACTCCTATCGAGCTATGGGAACCAGCCGAAGGCTATTAACTTAGAACATTTTTTGTGCGTTTGAAAACAGTTGCTTCATTAACGGTAGCTGTTTTTTTGATTCCCTATATCTCTCTGCGGTATGCTTAGGCGATATTTGATTTCGTTGAATAGGATGACTGTATGTCTGAGGAAAAACGCCCCATCACGGTTGAGGATTTGAATAAGATTCACTATGTCGAAGATGTTCAACTCAGTCCCGATGGGGAATGGATTGCGTATGTTAAAGTCACCCCTGCACCACTTGAAAAGTCCTACAATCAAAATATCTGGGTGGTCGCCAGCGATGGGGATAGCAACCCTATTCAACTGACCTATTCCAATAAAGACACACAACCGCGTTGGTCACCCGATGGCAAATATCTCGCCTTTACCTCCACACGCAACAAAAAAGGGCAGATTTTCATACTCCGTATGACCCAACCGGGAGGCGAGGCACGTCAACTCACGAAGAAAGAACATGGAGCAGGCAATCCCGCATGGTCGCCAGATGGCACAATGATCGCCTTTACTGCGCCGATGAATGCAGTGGAACGGGAACGCGAAGATAACCAAGAAGAACTCGCACCACCCAAATCGAGTATCGAGAAAAAGCACCACGACGAGATGATCCTAGAAGATGAGACCTTGCGCTGGGACCCGCGACCTGTCTGGCGATTGCCGTATCGTACCGGGACGCGCTTTGTGGATGACCGCTATACGCAAGTCTATATCGTGAATGCTCATGATTTGGAAGCCAAACCGCGTCGCCTAACGGATGTCGATTCGCATTATGCCCCGCCACAATGGTCTGCCGATGGCGAGTGGCTGTATACTGCACGCGCAGGTGATTTGGAGGCACAAGATTCATGGTTGCAGATGGAATTGCGGAAGTTGCATGTGATGGATGGGGCAGAGAAGGTTTTTCCTGATGAAGCACGACGAGTCGTCCTCGCAACGACGTATGGACAAGTCTTACCTGCCCTTTCACCGGATGGACGCTGGGTTGCGTTTATGCGGACAGCGAAAGAAGCGACAGATGATTTCTTCTATCTGACGCTGATGCCCATTGATGAAGAAGGCGAATGGCTGGATATCAACGTTGGGATTGACCGCCAAGCCCATTGGATGAAGTGGGCACCTAACAATACCCTCGTCGCTGGATTCGCCAGCGAAGGTCGGCTTTTGCCACATGAATACAATCCCGAAACGGAGACATGGACACAACTCTTCGAGGACGATCTTGAAGTGCTGAGTTGTTCGGTTGGTGCAAACGGTCAATTGGCGATGACGGTCTCCACGCCACAAAACCCGAATGAAGTTTATTGTCGTCCTGCAAAAGGGGCAGACATTCACCGTTTGACTCATGTGAATCAAGACTTCCTCGATGAAGTTATTGTTCAGGATGTTCACGAAATCCGCATTCAATCCGACGACGGGGTCGAGATACAGGGCTGGTATATCTTGCCAGTTGGCTATGAAGAAGGGCAAACTTATCCCCTTGCATTGAATATTCATGGTGGTCCCCATGCCATGTGGGGGATTGCGACACGTAGTATGTGGCATGAATGGCAACTGCATGCGGCGCACGGGTATGCGGTTTATTATTCCAACCCACGGGGCGGGGATGGCTATGGGGCAGAATTCAAGCGGGCTATTCACAATGATTGGGGCGATGTTGCCATGCGCGATGTCATGGCGGGTGTCGATTGGATGATTGGGCAGGGGTATGCGGATGAGTCGAAGCTGGCGATTACGGGTGGTTCGTATGGTGGCTATTTGACGACGTGGATTGTGGGACACACAGGTCGCTTTGCATCAGCTGTGACTCAACGCGGAGTCTACAACTTATCGAGCTTCTATGGAACGAGCGATGTCCCGATTCTGATTTCTAATGAGTTTGATGGCGAACCATGGGAGCAAAACGACCATCTCTGGCATCACTCTCCACTAGGACACGCCCACAAGATTACAACGCCACTCCTGATTATGCATGCCGAGAATGACTATCGTGTCCCCATTGAACAAGCTGAACAGCTTTTTGCTTTTGTGCATCGCAGTACGGATACACCCGTGAAGATGTTGCGTTATCCACGCGATGGGCATGAGATGTCGCGCAGTGGTGAACCCCACCACCGCATCAGTCGTCTGACGGAGATGCTGGCATGGTGGGATGAGTATTGTTTGGGTGTTGAAGAGGCTTTATAAAGTTACTCCGTCTCTTCCTCGTCAGTATCCTCTTCTGATTCTTTTTGTTTCTTGACCAAGCTGGTATCGAGGGTGAACTTGGGTTTCATTTGTGTTGCTTTGCTGTCTTCATTCACTTCATCGCCTGATTCATCGTTGGACTTGCCTGTTTTCACCAAGCTGGTATCGAGGGTGAATTTTGGCTTGAGTTGGGTTTCTTTCTCGCTCTCATAGACCGCTTTGGCATCCAATTCGGTCTCCATTTGGTTTGTGTCGGTCTGTACCTGACTTGTATCCAGTTTGGCGCGCGGTTTCAGCAGAGTCTCTTTTAAGTCGGTATCATCCAGTTCGTCAGGTTCGATTGCTTGGACGGCTTTCGACATTTTGTCTTTGGGGACTTTTACGGTGTCTTCATCGGGTAGCAGGTCAACTGACAATTGCGTATCCTGAGACGAGGGGTCAACTTTGGGAACAGTGGCTGTATCGACTTCGTTGATGTCGACGTCGGTATCATCCGCTTTGACTTTGCTGGTATCGAGTGTGAATTTGGGTTTCACTTGGGTTGCCGTATCATCATCCCCTTCAAATTCATCCTGTTTGATTTTACTTGTATCCAGCGTGAATTTGGGCTTGAAGGTGGTGGCAACCTCGTCTTCTTCGATTCGACGATCTTGGAGTTCGTCGTCTAGGATACTCTTCGCATCCAATTCAGTTTCCATATTATTGGCGAGGTCGTCATAGATATTGACATTGGTTTCCAAGCCTTGCACTGAATTGGACACGGAGACTTGTGTGGCTTTCTCGGATGGGTCATCAATCGAGCCGACTCGCTCATCCATTTCGCTGGATATGGGAACATCGCCAAAAACGTTGGTATCTAGTGTGCCTCCTGCTGTTGCGCCTGCCAATGCTGGTTGTAATGCCGATGTTGCGCCTGCACCAATCTTGCGTTTCGATTTTTGTGGGACACGGTCAACCATTTTCTCCCAATTGGGACGTAGGGCAAACATGACCAGCGCGACGATCATCAGAGACAGTATTGTGAAGTTGTCGCCAATTTGATTGACGAACAAGCCGACTACAAACCATAGCACAATCATGACGATTAGCCCCATGCCACTCCAGAGTCGCCGTCGTAGGACACCGACCACCAGCACCGCAACCCAAATCGCCCACGTTCCCCAAATGAGTAAGGACTCGCGAGTCAACAATTCGGGTTGAACCTCAGCAGAATATGCCATTGTGATATTGCGGATGTCTATCAGGAATCCGCCGATGATGAAGGCAATCGCGCTTATGACCAAGCCGCGCGCCCCCCATCGTTGCCAATGCCATGTCGCTAACCCGAAGATGAAGGTCAAAAATCCAAGCAAGGACCAGCCAATTGCCCACCCTACATCCACATGCGCTGAGAAGGGAGCCATCACACCGATGAGTAATCCGCCAGACATAATCATGAGGAGGGTTCCCGTCATCCATGCTTTGCGTTCTATGCCTTGTGGAACTTCACCAATGAAAGCGCGAATATTGCGGAACAGGGGAATGGCAAATGCGCCTAAGCCAATCGCCAAGACCACTGGAATGGCAGTTAGCACCACTTGATCGAGGCGGTCATAGGAAAACAAGGGGTCAACATAATCATTGCTGTATTGTTGGGGAGCTAAGACGACTTGCTGGAAGAAATCATTTAATTGTGCATAAAGTAAGCCAAAGCTAATCGTGCTGGTGGCAATAAAGGCAAGGCGATCAGTCCGATTAAGCCAATAAATCACCCCCATGCCAATGAGCATCGAGACGATAAAGAGCAAGAGCAACCCATCCCAAAAGACTGCTTGTTGTTGAAAGAAGGTGTTATAGACCCACCAGACTCCCAAAGTCCATAACAATCCAAGTCCGCCACTAATCACTGTGATTGCCCAATTAGGTAATGCCAATAGGCGTTCTTCGACCTCTAACTCTGGGCGTGGTAAGAAAAACCCTAAGAAGAAGCCTGCGACTAAACCGATAATCGCAGTGGGCGCAATCGAAAACATCGGATAGGGTTCAAAGTTGGGGGTGCAATAAAATCCGAGAAGGGTACAGGAGTTATAAAAGGCAACATAAATCGGGATATACAGCGACAATCCGGTGACGATGAGTGCCACCCATCCTCGCAAATTGAGAAGCGCAGAAATCAGGAAGCCGAATGCTAAGCCAAACCCGCCAAGGCGCATGACATCCCAATAGACGAAGGGTTGATTGAGGTACATCCATGTGTAGCCTGCCCATGTCAGAGTCGAAAGTAAGAAGCCCAAGACACCGCTAATCAGCAAGCGCAACCACCAGGGCCAGAAGCCCCGTAATCGCCTCGAAAATTCATCTGTAATGAGGACAACAACGGCAACAAAGACTCCCATCAGCAAACCTACTGCGATGGTATTGCCCCAGCGTTGGGGGATGAAGAGTAACTGATTACGATAGGTGATATAGACCTGTTGACCAAAGCCTATCCATGCGCCGAGTAACGCCAAGACAAAGCGCAAGATGAGATGCAATGGCTCGTCCGTCATGCGCCGTACCGTATTCGTCAACCACGCATAGATTCGTCCTTGCCGACTGACGACATCGGGTAAATAAGGGGCTTCATCCCGAATTAGACCCAAAGCCCGGAGTGCGCCCGGTGTGCCGTTCTTCTGCTCTGTGGCGACAAAACGCACGGCTGTGAGCGAATGCATCCGCCCGATAATTCGCGCTGCCAATTCAGAGGCTTCTGGCTTCTCCAAATCGAGTGCCGCCTCCGCAATCATCATGTCGATTTCGGGCGTGTAAATGGCATCTTCCCACACATCCGGCGGACGCAGTTGGATACCGAGCCGTGTCGTCGTCGAGAGCAACCGTCCACGGAATTCACTTTTAATATCATAGTGCTGACGCGGTTTCAGTAGGCGTGCGCGTGTGCCCAAAACAGTCAAGCCTGCGACTTTCGCTTCTTCATTCGTTTCGATTTCAACCGCTTCTGCCACCAATTTTGGGATTTTCGGTGCATCGTTATCGTCGGGGAGTGTTTCCAAGCGATAGAATGCCCGAATGCGTGCGGGTGCGCTTTCACTACGGATGGTGTGCAAACAAACCCAACGCTGACTATCAACATCGACCTGTTCCCACCAATAATCTATATCGAGGTCGTATTCCAACGCCCCACGCAAGAGCATTTCCAAACCTTTTTCGTCCACTGCCAGCCCATGCATATCGGCATCCCGATAATAGCCGGACATCAACATATAATGCGAAATCCCCAACAAAAAGTGTCCATGTCCGCCTTGCCATGCATGTTTCGCCCGTGCATAAATATCCGCCGCTTCAAGGACTCCGGCATCATCCAAATTGACAATCGGCTCTGTCGGCAAAATCGTCGGGTCTACCGAACCATCGTAGGCTACATCGCCCTCGTAGGCTTCACCCAAGGTGATCGACCCCATCACGGCTTCTCGCATCGCTTCAACTATCGAGAGTAGATTCAAGGGGCGACGATCTGGGTCTACAGCAGTGGCTCTGCGCAAAATGTCGGTGAATTCGGGAGGCAAGTCGGGAACGAAGCGATGGAGTTCGGGCATCTCTTCTTGGAATTGGAGTTGCTTGAGTGCTAACGGAATCGCGCCTTCAAAGGGCATCTGTCCTGTAAGCATGTGATATAACACAATCGCAAAGCTATAGATGTCGGTGCGATGGTCAATCACTTCTGCCACCAACTGCTCTGGAGCCATGTAGAGCAAAGTCCCTGCACCCGGATTCTGTGCGCGTCCCTGAGCATCCAATACCGTCGCCAAGCCAAAGTCCGCGAGATAGGGCGAATTAGAACTGTCCAGCAAAATATTCGGCGGTTTCAGGTCAAGGTGAATCACCCCTTCTGCGTGGGCATGGTCAAGAGCCTGTGCTACTGCTTGTCCCATCCGCAGGGCTTCATTAATAGGGAGTGCGCCACCTTCAAGTGTGTCTTCCAATGAACCGCCCGTCACAAAGCGCATGACGATATACAAGCTGTTCTTATAACTTCCGAAGTCGTAAATTGGTAGGATATGGGGATGCTCAATTTGGGCGATGGTTTGGGCTTCACGCTCGAACAGGGCAACGGGGTCTACATCCTGCGACAAGCCATGTGCGATGGTCTTGATCGCCACCATCCGATTTAGCCGTGTATCGCGTGCTGACCAGACATCTGCCATCCCACCACGCCCAATATGCTCAACTACATTGTATTGTTCTTTAATGACAACGCCGACTTCCATGCGCCGTCCTTTCCTCTTGTCAATTTGGAGTTGGTTTCATTATAAGTGGGCTTGATAGGCGACACAACCACTTGGCACAGATTGGGATGATTTTGTTTCAAGCGTGACATAAGCATGTGATCATCTATAGTTTGATAAGGTTGCCATAAAAACTTATACCTTTCGTCTGAGTTCTGATGATGAAGGTAAAATGATGATTGAACTCCCAACCGATGCTTCTAATACCGAGCATGAATTGGTGTTGGTTGTCCAACCTGTCGAAGATAAGCAAGCCGAAGCTAGTGATATTCCACCTGATGGAACAGGTACGCGCCATGCTTATGAATCACAAAAAGCAAATATTCGAACAGGCGGTATGATTGATGCTTCCAAAGCTAAAGACATCCTGCGAGATGAATTTGCAGATTATCTGGGTAAAAGTTGATTGTTGTAATTCCCATTTATGTAAGTATGTCTAGGGGCGATTCGCGAACCGCCCCTACGAGTCGCATTCCATGTAGCTCCGTCTTTATTCTGAACTCTTCGTGCATTCTTCACAATCTTATAAGTATATCCCTTGTGCATGATGTATAATTGAAGAAACTGAATGGACTAGAAGGAATCCTCAATGCAACAGCCCCTGACCTTGCTTTTTGACCATAATCATGAACAACTTGCTTATCGCTTTGACAAATACACCGGATTGCGCGCCCTGATTGCCGTGCATAATACCAATCGCGGTCCGAGTCTGGGTGGCACACGTCTCTGGAAATATGACAGTATTGACGATGCGGTGCTTGATGTCTTGCGCTTATCCGAAGGTATGACTTACAAGAATGCAGTGGCAGGGTTGGCGTTGGGCGGAGGAAAGTCGGTCATTATGGCAGATGGCAAGGAAGATGACCCTGTGATTCGGTCAGCGCGCTTTCAGGCATTCGGCAGATTCATTGACTCGCTTGGCGGGAGCTATATCGCCGCAGAAGATGTTGGCACAAAACCGACGGATATGATTGACATTGGAACAGAGACAGCGTATGTATCTGGGATGCCTCCTGAAATGGGTGGTAGTGGCGATCCATCTCCGGTGACTGCTTTTGGTGTCTATCGTGGGATGCAAGCCCTTATTGAAGAGGTCTTCCAAACTGAAAGTTTTGCGGATTTGCACGTTGCCATTCAGGGACTTGGCAAGGTGGGTTTGGATATCGCCCAATATTTACTGGATCATGGCGCGACTGTCACGGGAACGGATGTTAATGCGTCTGCGATTGCCGAAGCGAAGGCGATGGGTATTGCTATTGTTGAACCCGATGCCATTTACGATATGGACTGTGATATTTTTTCGCCCTGTGCTTTAGGTGCGAGCATCAACGACGAGACCATCCCACGCCTGAAAGCCAAAGTCATTGCTGGCTGTGCCAATAATCAACTTGCCGACGAAACCTGCCATAGCCAAGTGTTAAAGCAGAAAGGCATTGTCTACGCTGTTGATTATGTCATTAACGCGGGTGGTGTGATTAATGTTGCCAGTGAAGTGGAAGGGTTTGATGAAGAGGTTGCTCGTCAGAAAGCATCGGATATTTACTATACGATGAAAGATTTGCTCTCTGTGGCTGAGATGGAAGATATTCCAATGACTATTGCCGCGCGTCGTGTCGCCGAACAACGCCTCCAACAAGAGCCAGTTGCATAAGTCGTCATTTCAATAGGACAAGCGAGGTTATTTGTCTTTCTTTTTGACTTCGACTTGTGCCTATGCATTGTTCTGTGGTTCAATGACACACAATGGATAACCCTACTTTTTCTCCTTCTCCTGATGATGAACACTGGATGCGTCTCGCGCTCAAGGAAGCAGAACAAGCCCTTGAGCATGAGGATGTTCCTATTGGTGCGATTGCAGTACGGAATGGCGAAATCATTGGGCGTGGACACAACCGCCGTGAGATTGATCATGACCCCACATCACACGCTGAAATATTGGCGATGCGTCAAGCCTCACAGGTGATTGGGCATTGGCGATTAGAAGAAGTGACTCTTTATTGCACATTGGAACCCTGTGCGATGTGTGCTGGTGCGATGGTGCTAGCCCGTCTGCCACGTTTGGTCTTTGCGACATCCGACCCCAAAGCGGGAGCAGGGGGCAGTATCATGGACATCTTACGACATCCCCAACTAAATCATCAGGTACTAGTTGAGCAGGGCTTATTAGCAGAGGAAGCGGCAGAGCAAATTCGAGCGTTCTTTCGTCAATTGCGTTCAGAAGGGCAAAAGTAGCGGGTTAGCACTTCAGCAGGTCAGCGTGTCAGCAAATGAGTTTTTAGCTACTTACTTTCACAACTTGCAACTTCTTATGCCCTCCACCACTCGGAGCGCATTATTCGTTACTTTCAACTTTTTACTTTCTGACTTTTCGACTTTGTGCTGATAAGTCACTCAGTCCTTCGTCCTCAAGCCCTCAGCACTCGCTAAGTCTCCCTTGTTTTTTAATCGGCGGGGTGTATCATTTTTGCACTTTGGAGAGGTGCCAGAGTGGTTGATTGGGCCTGTCTCGAAAACAGGTGTACTCCTTGCGGGTACCGCGGGTTCGAATCCCGCCCTCTCCGTCTTCTCTTCACGCCGATTCGTCAATTAACTGCCACAGCACATCATCATCCTCAGCCAGCAACTCGCCAACTTGTAACCGCAATTGCCGTAGCTTCATCAAGAGAACTAACAAAACAGATTCACTGATATAAATTTTTGAGTGCGTCATGATCCTCTCTCCCATAGAGTATCTTACAATTACTATTATGACGGAAAACACCCCAAAAAGGTTCCGTTTTTTATGATTTTTTATTGTCTTAATATTCACAATGCTAGGAATCAAAAGAGGTAGCATGTTTGCTACCCCTTGAATTTGTGACCAGAACGCCTTTAGAACCCTTGCGTAAACATCGAAGTCGGCAGGATTTGAGCATTTTCGGGTGCAACAACATTGACTGGTTCATTGAAGTTGAAGAGTTCGATATCGAAGTTCATGCCCATCGAGATGTCGCCAAAAGTACCTACTCCCGTTCCCATGGCATCGCCCGGCACACTCATTTGCATATCGAGAGCAACACGATACACATAATTGTCCTTCACACCAATCCATTGGGTGATGGTGTAGGTTATGTCTTGATAGATGTCTGCTAGAGCGTCCATCGAGAACATAGCGTCTTCCATTCCGAAGGAGGCGGACACTTCTGCCATGTACGTTTCCATACTCTCAAGGAAGGTTTCATCTTGCATCATGGCACCAAAGTCAAAGCTCATTTGATACACAGCGGTATCGGAGCCACGGACTTGTTCATCTGACAAGCGAGTCACATTAACAAATTGTCCAATATAGGCTGGGTCAGCCAAGGCATTCATATTCATCAATGAGAAGGGGTCTACACCGCCAAGACCTGCCGCAAATTCGCTTCCGAGATCACCATAGAGTTCTGCAAGGTCGAGACCCATCCAGAAAGTTTCGCCATTGGTTTCTTCACCCATAAATGCACCCACATCAATATATAGCACGCCCTCCACCATCACGAGGTCAAAGACCAAGTCTGGCATACCCGGTGTCGTTACTTCAGCTGGAACGAGTATCTCAAATGAGGCTTCACCATTGATACCCCCTACCAATTCTGTGATGAAATCAAAGGTTTGTATGACATCTCCAGAAGCCGAGTTTATCCCAGATAGCGCACCAAAATTCATTGCTAGCGCACCATCTCCAATCAGTTGAAATCCAAAGCCATCGGATGTAGTGGCGTCTGGAAAATTCATCGACATGGAGGCATTGAGAACAAAACTCGCTGAGTTAAGGTTGGTCATTGTTTCTTGTGAAAGGGATATTTGGTTGCAATCGGCATCTGAGAGACCCGTACAATAAACCGTGCCTTGTGCAGATACGCTTAAAGTTGGGATAATCAGCAAGCCTATCATCACCAGTAAGCTGAGCATTCGCTTCGTCATTTGTAGTTTATCCTTGTGTAGTTGAACAGAATATGAAAAACTCACGACTTCAGTATAGAGCAATTTTGACCGACCAATCCCTCAATAATTGGGGGTTTCATCAATGAGAAAGCTACCATCATGGCAATCATCGCAGTCTTTGGCAGTGCAAGTGTCTTCACAGGGGATAAAGCATATGATGAATCCGTTGAAGTTGGCAAAGTCCTCGCCGAGCATGGCTACACAGTAATGAGTGGGGGCTATGCGGGTGTGATGGAAGCGGTGAGCAAAGGGGCATCTCATGCAGGTGGGCATGCGATTGGTGTCACGACGCGCCAAGTGGGTGAGAAATACAACCTAAAAGCCAACGCATGGGTTACAGAAGAAATCTGCTACGACGAAATCCGAGACCGACTCTTTCATATGGTAGAAAACGCTGATGCCTATCTCGCCATGCCCGGCGGTGTGGGGACACTGCATGAACTGGCTGAAACATGGGAACTGATGCGACTTGACGGAATTCCGCATCGTCCGTTGATGGTTTATGGTGAGATGTGGGAGACGATTATTTCCACCCTTCGTAACACACCTTTTGTCGATGAAGCCTATTGTGATATGTTGCACTATGTTTTTACACCGCAAGATGTTCTCGACTGTGTGATTCGTAATATTCCCAATGATTCTGCGTCAGAATAATGTAACCATTGAGGAGCCATTATGTCTGCAGAACAATTGAGTCATTTCCGACAAGACAAGGATGAGGTATTCAAAGCGCATCCGCATTCACCGCTAACTTCAGCGCAAAGGGCGGAGTTCACGGGGTTGCAATACTATCCATACAACCCCGATTTGGATATGACCCTCAATATCCATCCTTTTGATGAGAAACAGGATGTGCAAATTCAGACCACCACGGGGAAAATCCGCTGGTATCGACGGTTTGGTGAAATCAAATTTCCAGTTGATGATGAAGAAGTTCGCTTGACACTCTATCAGACTCCGCATGGCTTCTTCTTGCCTTTTGTCGATGCAGGTGCTGGCGAC
>JANQRM010000232.1 GCA_028284565.1 Anaerolineae bacterium
CGATGTTATAGACTTTCACATATTCATCGGAGGGTGTGCCAACATGGAAGGAGCGAGTCATGTCTGACCAATATCCCTTGACTGTGCCACCGAAATCGACAACGACGGCATCCCCATGATTGAGGGATCGGTTACCCACGTGATGATGCGGTGATGCGCCATTTTCCGCGATACCGACAATTGCACCGTAGGCAGTGTCATGCCCGTGTTGTGGCATGAGGTCAACCAAGCGGGCTTTGATTTCAATTTCCGTCGATCCAATGAGGGATGTTTGCAAGAGTGCCTCAAAGGTTTGGTCTGCGGCTGAACCCGCTTGAGCAAGATACTCGATTTCTTGAGCTTCCTTGGCCATGCGAATCGGGTTCATTATATGCCCACCGGAAACCACACTTGCCTCTGGGACAGCTTCTTGCAGATGGTACATGAAGAGCGTATACATTTTGTCCGCAACTCCCAAGGTCATGCCTCTGCCTTTGTTCGGCAACAATTCAGCAAAGCGTTCTGTCGGAATCTCGGTTTCTTCCCAAGTGACGATTTCAAAGAAGGACGCGAGCGGCTCCGCTAAGGTACGTTCAAAACCCGGTAGGAGCAATTGGATGATCCCATCGCTAGGGATCATCAGCAAGGTGAGCCGTTCCGATTGTGGACGGTTCAACCCAATGAGATAGTACATATCCGACGAGGGAACGACCAACAAGTAATCCATGTTTGCGTTCTGTAAGCGTTCTTGTATTCGGCGACATCGGCTTTGATAATCAAACAGAGGTTGTTCCATATACTATCCTTCGGGATCATCCAGTAGGTTGACTGCTTGGCAAAACAAGCGGAGCGGCGTGTGTACAGTTATCGGTGTAATGGTATCCTTCCACGGATGAGCAGATCCCCATTGACCATATTGTTCAAATGCCGAGACTTCTTGCCAATATGTGACACCCAGTAAGTGAGCTGGATGATCAACTTTTGCATAGAGGGCGCAACCCGTACAGCCGGGATAATCAAACACACGATCAATCTGTTGATGAATGTCGGGCAGAATATCATCAAGTGATTCAAGCTGTAGTTCTCGAAGCACGAAGTTGGCATAGTCCCCTATAGTTGCGCCCCAATGTTTCCCATCTGTGAGTTTATACTTGACGAGATTGGTAGCTCCCTGTTGCTGTGGCAACTCATGGCTTAGCTTACTTGTATCCCCAAACCAGATATACCGCATGGATTCCCAGACACCTTGCCACTGCTGAAGATGCTTGCGTTGTGCTTGCGGCAAGTCATCCATCCAGCTAGTAGGTTCGTTCATTGGTGCGGTGTTCCACACAATCGTCGGCATTTAACCTCAGTTCGCTCGCGGTCCATGGGCGGCTTGTGTACCGCCGGTCTCGACAGCGACATCCACTGCCCCTTTATACTTAAGGTCATCAATCAGGAACTCCCCATTCTCCATAATCTGAATGTCATCCACCCAATAGGAGTTGTTAAGACAGGGGAAGTCGATATGGGATTTAGTTAAGGTTTGTGCGCCGGGGAAGATACCGATATTAGAGCCAAAGGCAATCTGCATATTGGCATAGAAACACTCATTGTCCTGTCCGGGGATGAGCCAATTCGCCCGTTTTTCACAGCCCCAACCCACATGCGCGATGCGATACGAATCCTCGCTATTGAATTGGGCAAACCATCGGTTAATCAAATCCGCTTGCATCCCTCCTGTAATCTTAGTGATACGTCCATCCTTGAATTCCATATGAACAGGATCATGCACATATTGATTAAGGACTAACATATAATCGCCCGGAGATAAGACCAAAACACCCTCACCTTTATGTTCTTCTGGGGCGACACAGACCATCCCACTGGGCCAAATATCCCAACGTCCGGGAACATCAGAGACGCTGTAAATTCCCAGCGGTTCGCGTCCAGCTTTATAAAGAGTGAGGTCAGTGCCACCGGGAGAGGTAATCCGCATTTTGGTGGCGTTTGCCATCAATTCTTTACCCTTCAACACACGTTCCTTCAGTTCCTTCGTCGGGAATAGACGACGCATTGTATTGACCGCAACACCAATCCGTTGCAAACGTGTGCCTGAATTCATGGACTCGCGCATGATGTGTCCGTAGGCATGTGGACCGGAGGATACATCAATGACCAAATCGGCTCGCACCCATGCATCAATGACCGCCTTTTCCTCACGGTTTGGGTGAACAATTTGGAAAACATCGGCATCTAATTGAATCGCCGCGCCCATGTATGCCGCCGCATAATGGGGCCAGCTTCCGGGGTCGGTATGAATGAGGACGTGTTCGCCGGGTTGGACATTGCACAGTTCAAGATGTTTACGAAACATATCCACGAGTTGAGTACTTGCTGAATAATCAAGAGGTAGTTTTTCAACCATGAAATGACTCCTTATCCAAAAATGATTAACGGTACTGCCATACTACTGGTATGACCAGCTATTATGACAACCCAATCTTGACTTGTCAAGCAGGCTCAGGCTTACCATTCACGATCACCTGATGAATGGGCAAGTCAGGTAAGGACTCGATGTCCACCTTCATTGGGTCATCTTCTAGCACAACACAATCCGCCAACATCCCCGTTGCGAACGAGCCTTTGATGTGTTCTTCTCCACAGGCATAAGCGGCATTCACCGTATACAATTCGATGGCTTCTTTGACCGAAATGCCTTCTGCTTCTGCGACGATTCGCCCGTTTCGGGACTGCCGCGTGACCGCAGTGTAGATGCCAAGCAAGGGACTTACATCAGGAACAACCGGTCCGTCGGAACTCCCAGCAACTGTCAGCCCAACATCCAAAAGAGTTTTGATGGGATACAACCAGTTAGCCCGTCCTTCCCCGACTCGATCCATATAAACATCGCCATCAAACCAGAGAAAAGGTGGCTGGACGACAGGTATCATCTCAAGTTGTTTGATACGTGCTGGCAAAGGTGGTATTGGTAATCCACAATGTTCGATTCGATGACGATGGTTGTGCATGGGTTTTTCTGCAAGAGCCTCTTCCACAGCATGTAAGACGCTGATGATGGCGGCATCACCAATCGCATGGACACTGACTCGTAGACCCGCATGATGAATGTCTCGTACACGTTGGTTGAGTTCTTCTTGCTCCATCACCAATAAACCGCTTGTATCTGGATCATTCGTATAAGGCGAGGTCAAAGCGGCAGTGGCTCCACCAAAACCACCATCTTGAAAGAGCTTCACCGCAACAAGACTCAGCCAGTCTCCAGTAAAGCGACTGGGCAGGGGGACTTCTTCACCACTGCGTAAGATTTTTTTGTGTGCCATCGTGACACGGATAGGGAGATTGCCCTCTGCGACCAACTTGCGATAGGCTTCAAGGTGGTCGGGTTCAATGCTCGGTTCCCAAACGGTGGTAATCCCTTTGCTTAAATTGTGACTTGCTCCTTCGAGAATGGCATCTTTAAGGGCTTGCGACGATGGGGGAGGTACAGCACGACGGAGCAGACGCATAGCCGTTTCATGAAGTACGCCCGTCGGTTCGCCAGTATCCGAGTCACGCTCGATGTGTCCACCCGGCGGGTCGGGAGTATCGGAGGTAATTCCAGCTAAGTCCAACGCACGACTATTGAGTGCCATAATATGTCCACACATCCGCGTTAAGAAAATAGGATGGTCTGTTGTGGCTTGGTCTAAATCGTAGCGGTTGGGATTGCGATTTTCGGCAAGGCGGGCATCATGATAGCCTCGTCCCTCTATCCACCTGCCGGACTTCGTTGTTGTTGCCTGTTGGCGAAGCTTCTCAACTATATCTCCGATGCTTGAGACAGAATCAGAAGTTGCATCCACTTGATGGAAGGATAGCCCCATGTAGAGTTGATGCTGATGGGCATCAATGAAGCCGGGTAAAACGGTCTTGCCTTGGAGGTCTATCACTTGTGTTGACGGGCGACGATAACCGTCAATTGCGCTGTTCGAGCCGAGTGCAATTATCTTCCCCTCTGCGATAGCCATTGCCTCGACCATTGCGCCGTCCGGTCGTAGCGTGTGAATAACACCGTTCTTTAGGATAAGTTGAGCAGACATCGCCGATTACTTCAGTTCTTCGATGACAAATTGCCCGTCCTCGATAATTGGCTTGCTGTCGAGTGCGATACTTACATTGAGACAATCAAAGTCCATATGGGCGGGGACATCGTTGTTTCCGCCAAGCAGAGGGGAAGTGTCCCGACCAAAGGCAATTTGTAAATCCCCATAAAAGGATTCAGCATCCCCAATCCCCCCCGGAATTTTGCTAGCAAGACGATTCCAATCCGCGCGATGTTCGCAACCCCAACCCACATGCGAAATTTCGTAAGCGCGTTTATCATCCCATTTGGCAAACCACCGCTTCAACAACTGGGCATCTAGTTCGCCATCAATCTTTGTAATGTGACCTTCTTCAACCGTGACTTTTATCGGTGTGCCGACGTAGCGTTGCATAGATAACAAAATGTCGCCAACATCCACAACGATTGTGCCATTTGTGCCTTTGCGATTAGCAGGTACGACGACCAAGCCCATGGGCCAATGATCCCACATGCCGGGTTTATCCGCGACACCCCATAAGCCATAGGATTTAAGCCCCTCGACATTCACAACAATATCTGTCCCAGCCGGAGAACTGATTTGAAATTCCTTTGCATCATCTACCATCTGTTCCGAGAGTTTGGCACGATCACGCACGACGGGGTCAGGCGGAAGGCGAAACATTACATCCTCTGGTTCTGTCACCCGCAAGACTCGCGTCCCTGATGCCAAGGCACTCACCCGAAGTGGACGATAGACACTGGTCGAAATCGACTCCAAATCAATGATTAAATCGACAGAATGCCAGACATCCCAGATGGGACCTGCTGTAATATCAGGTTGTTGAGTGGGGATGGTGATTTGGAAGGCTTCTGCACCCAGCTGTTGCGCGGCGGCGACAAAAGCACTGGCGATATGAGGTGGACTGTGATGATCCGCATAGACCATCATGCGTTCACCCGCGCGTAATTGGCAGTGTTCCAGTACAGAACGAAATAGCGGAATCAAATCCGATGCCGCCCCCATCGAGTCTCGATATTGCCATGTCACCATATCCTCACCTCTATTATGTGCATTACAGCATTGCTGTGTGAATAAAATGTCCTGCTTCCGTAATAGGGCTGTCATCAATCGTCATACTGTGCTGTAGGCAGTTGAAATCAATATGAGCTGGTACATCATTCGTTCCACCCCCGATATACCATGAGGTATCGCGCCCAAATGCAATTTGAAAAACACCGGGAAAGGATTCTATATCACCTATGCCACCCGCCTGCTTACGTGCCATGCGATTCCAATCGGCACGCGGGTCACATCCCCAGCCAATATGCGAAATATAATAGGCGCGCGGGTCATGCCATTGAGCGAACCACTGATTGAGCAACTGAGCATCTAAGCCGCCCTGAATGTCAGTGATGATTCCTTCTTCAATCTGGAGTTTGACAGGTGAGGAAATGTAGCGTTGCATCCCAAGAATGACATCGCCTACATCTAAGACCAGCGTGCCATTGGTGCGTGGACGACTGGCTCCACCGACAACCACCCCCACTGACCAGTGATCCCATCGACCAGCTTCGTCTGCCGCGCCCCACAATCCAAAAGCCGAGCGTCCCTTGATGTTGACTTGTAGCTGAGTTCCGGCAGACGATGTCGCATGGAAGACCTGACCCTGTTCGAGGATGTACTGGGCATGATTGACGCGATCTCGCACGCTCATTTCCGGTTGCAAACGATACAAATCATATTCAGGTTGTGTTATGCGGATGATACGCACACCTGCGTCTAGCGCGCTCACGCGGATGGGACGATAGATACTGGTCATGATGGATTCTAAATCAACCACCATATCCACCTGATGCCAGATGTCCCATATGGGTCCTGAGAGAATGTCCACTTGTTGGGTTGGTATGGTCAATTGGAAGCCATCTGCGCCCAAATCATGGCACGCCGCTAAAGATGCTGTCATGTAATGGTTCGGTGTGTGATGGTCAGCATAAATCATCACGGTTTCATGAGGTTGCACCTGACACAATTCAAAGGTACGACGAAACAGAGCAATCAGGTCAGTTGATGCACCAAGCGTCGGGCGATACTCCCATGAGACCATGCGAGCCACCTATCTCAACAGCTTGTTATGAGGAGGGGAGGACTTGTTGGTATTCATATCGCGGATTTGAAGAATAATTTTACAACGCTAAAGACTGATTTATTTGCAGAGTGAAGTTAGATATGCTATGCTTTGACTGGTCTGACCATTATACTCACTAGACCATAGATTGACAAGCATGATTATTCTTAAGGATGTTTAGATGAAAGACTTTCCATTAAGTTATAATGCGTCCACTGAGTTAGTCCCTCTCTTTAAGAACTCCTTATCGCTGTGTAACCTGAACGACCAAGAAACCCTCCTCATTTATAGTGACACGCATACCAATCCACATTATCCTGCCGCCGCAATGGGTGCAGCCCTTGAAATAGGAGCAGAGTCATTTCATGTCCAAGTTCCCACAACCGTGCCAGAGAATGATAAGGGCGTGATTGCGGACATCTGGGCAGGCGTGGATATGGTTATTGACCTCGTCAGTACAGTGGCTCATGCTTATTCATTGCTCAATGCCGCCGCCTTAGAAAATGGGGGACGTGTGTTGCGCTGTGGACAACCCCAAGATGTGTTGATGCGCCTGTATCCAACGCCGCTAATCCGCAAACGTGCCAAAGCAGGAGCCGACTTGCTTCGTAAGGCTTCCACCATGCGGGTGACATCAGAAGCTGGCACTGACCTGACGGTAAGTGTGAAAGATAAAGTCGTCCTCGATTTATATAGCTTGGCAGATGAACCGGGACGCTGGGACAACTGGCCCACAGGGATGGTCACAGCGGGTCCTGATGAATATAGTGCTAATGGAACACTGGTCTTAGACATTAATGATGTCATCCTTCGCTTAGGACGTTATGTGTCTTCCCCTGTCAAAATGACCCTTCGGGATGGGCTGATTGTCAAAATTGAAGGCGGACTCGATGCCCGACTACTCGAGGACTGGTTCTCGTCTTTTAATGATGAGACGGCTTATCGCATTGCTCATATTGGCTGGGGTTGTGAAGACCGCGCCGATTGGAATCGGATGGGGGCTTATCTCAAAGAAGGGGCTGTGCAGGATCAAGAATCGTTTTATGGCAATATGCAAATCGCCTTTGGAGCCAATACCGCCATCTTTCAAGGTCAAAACGTCTCGAAAGCGCATATGGATTTCCCATGCCGAAACAACAGCATCTGGCTCGATGATTTGCAAATTCTGGATAAAGGGCAATTTCTAATTGAGGATTTGAAATAAATGACGGACACGATTGCTTATCGTCGCCTGAATCCGCCAGAACGGATGATTCTAAGTCCCGATTTGAGCAATGCCTCCCCACGTTCACGACAAGGCTTAATCGGGATATTAGAAGGTGCAACAGACCCTAGTTTTCTGAAAGTGCTGGATGAAGCCATCATGCTCTTGAAGCACTTGTGGCGAACACAAAATCCGGATACCTACCTAATCCCCGGCTCTGAGGAGACAGCACTTGAAACAGCACTCATTAACATGCTTGAACCAGAAGATACAGTGGTTGTCGGGGTGAGTGGGTTCTTTGGAGAACGAATGGCGCAAATGGCTGAACGGGTCGGGGCGAGAGTGATTCAAGTGGAAGCTGAAGCAGGACAAGCAGTAGATGCCAACGCCTTAGAGGTGGCTATTCGAGAGTACAAGCCGAAGTTGCTGGCTGTCCTGCATGGTGAAGGCTCAACCGGAGTCGCACAATCGCTGTCGAACCTCGCAGAAATGGCTCATGCTCAAGATGCCTTGCTCTTGGTTGATACACGCTGGACGATTAGTGCGCTTGATTTTAGTGTGGATGAATTCGGCATTGATATTTGTATCGCGGGTAGCCAGAAAGCGATTAGTGCTTATCCGGGATTGGGCTTAATCACATTTAGCCCGCGTGCGACACAAGTTTATGACCAGCGGCAAACACCTGTACAAAACTGGTCATTAGATTTGGCGCATCTCCGCCAATTTCGGAGCGATGAACGCCCACTGCAAACCCTTCCCGCGCCCATTGTGTATGCCCTCACTGAACTCCTGCAACTAATTTATGAGCAGGGCATGACCTACCGTGCCCAACGGATGGTCAATCGACGAGATGCGTTGGTGGCTGGCTTTGAAGCATTAGGATTACAAATCTACGCGCATCCTGACCATCGCCTATCGACGGTTACGGCTGTTCGTGTGCCATCAGGCATTGACCCAGATGCGATTCGCCAGCGACTGCTTCGCCCCTATCGAATTGATATTGGGGGAGGGTTGGGCGAACTCGCTGGACAAGTCTGGCGGGTTGGTGTATTGGGACATTCGGCTCAGCCCACTTTTTTTGTGGCATTTCTGACCTTGTTAGAAATCATTTTAGAAGAAGCAGGTTATCCCATACCGGAACGTGGGGCGGCAGTACGGGCTTTGCTGGCGAATCTTGACCCATAAAGCGATGCTTTCGCCCATATTTATTGATAGGCAGTAATGAAGGAAGTTGATCATGAAACTCACTCATGCTGAAGTCATTTTGACAAAAATCCCCACCAAACGATTACATCGCATGTCGTTTGCCACAACACGTCATCAGGAATGTGTCTATATCCGCTTACACACTGATGAAGGTATTGTTGGACTTGGGGAAGCTCCCCACATGGCGGGCTATTCAGGCGCAGGCGAAACGCAGGCAACCGTCGCCATTCAATTGAAGAATCGCCTCATACCAGCCATTCTCGGCAAAGACCCCTTCCAAATCGAGGCACGACAGATTGACCTTGACCGTGCTGTGCCGTGGAATCCGCGGGCGAAAAGCGCGATTAATATGGCACTCTATGACATCATGGGGAAAGCATTTGATACGCCCGTCTACAATTTACTCGGTGGGCTAGTCCGTGACCGCGTCCCGCTGAGCTGGTCAATTCCCATTACCGACCATCCAGCGGCAATCGCAGATGCCGAAGCAATGGTGGAACAAGGCATTGGCATCCTCAAGATGAAAACGGGTCATGAAGACCCTGACCACGATATTGAGCGCACCCGACAAGTCCGCAAGGCGGTGGGAGATGATATTCGCTTGCGGGCAGATGCCAATCAAGCATGGGATGTGAATACGGCGATTTATGTCATCCGTTCGATGGAATCTGAAAATATCGAATTCATGGAGCAACCGGTAAAAATTTGGGATTTGGATGGGCTGGCTGAAGTTCGCAAAGCGGTCAACACCTACATAATGGCAGATGAAAGTGCCAATTCGCCGATGGATGTCCTCAACCTCGCCAAAAAACGCGCTGTCGATTTGATTAGTATCTATGTCAACAATCCCGGTGGCTTAACCAACGCCAAGAAAATGTCGATTGTTGCTGAACCAGCAGGTATCGGTTGTTATATCGGTGGCGCATTGGAAGGACCCATTGGCGCGCGGGCTTGTCTCCATCTGGCGGCATCTTCACCGAATGTAACATGGGGATGTGAGATGGGCGGACAGTTCTTACTCGAAGCCGACTTAGGTGCAGAGTCCATTGCCTTTGTTGATGGACATATGATGGTCCCACAAGGTCCGGGACTAGGGGGTGACTTAGACCCCGACAAACTTGCCCAGTATCAGATTGATTCATTTGAAGTGCATCCTGAATGATACCCTCTGCGCGAACGATCCTGAGCCTTGCGCTCCCGATGGCGGGTGAACAGTTCCTGATTTTTGGAATTGCGTTGTTCGATACCGCCTTGGCAGGGCAGTTAGGTGTCGAACATATATCGGCGCAGATTGTGGTGGTTCGCTGGGTACAATTTACCTCTGTGATTTTTAGCATCATGAGTGTCGGTGGGTCAATACTCGTAGCACAGACGATTGGGCGTGAAGATTTCGACTCCGCCAATGATGTCTTGTCAGGTTCCCTTCTGATGGCATTAGTTTCGGGTCTGTTCGTCACTGCGATTGCTATCAGTTTTAGCTCTATGCTAATTGGGCTGATGGGTGTAGATACAGCGGTGACTGCACTGAGTTTGCCCTATCTCCAAGTGATGAGTTTATCCTTCCCCCTAACCTTTATGCTCTTGAGTGCCAGTGGATGTATTCGCGGTGCTGGGGATGCAAGAACACCTCTCATTATCATCGGGCTTGCCAACTTCGTCCATCTCTTTGTAGCCCTTATCTTAGTCTTTGGCATGGAATACGGTCTGCAAGGCATTGCCTATGCGACGATTTTCAGTCGTGGGTTAGGACTGGTGTTGTTTACGGTGTTGTTACTTCGTGGGATGGCGAATCTTCGCCTTGACCGTTTGATTCCTCGCCTTGAGTCGATTCGTGAGATTTGGGGGGTGGGCAAGGCGGTTGGAGGCGAACAATTGGCACTGCGCTTGGGACAACTCGTGAATCTGCGCTTGATTACGACGTTAGGCACACAACTGCTGGCGGCATATACCGTTGTTCTCAACAGCTTATCCCTGATTTTGCTGATGGGACTAGGCTTCATGATGGCAAGCCTGACGATTATCGGTCAGCAAGTTGGCGCAGATGAAGATCAATTTGTCTATCGGACAAGCTGGCGGATGGTCTATGTGGCATGGGCGGTCATGGGTGGAATGAGCCTGTTGTTCTTTGTCGTACCGGCTGTCAATCAACTCTTCACCAATAATCCAGACATACTCCACATTGCCAATTCGGGTTTACGCATCATCCTCTTTGGTGTGATTTTTGAAGTGGTTAATCAGGTGTTGACCGGTGTGCTACGTGGCTCAGGCGATACCCAATCTCCCATGATTATCACGACGGTTGGACATTGGCTGATTCGCTTGCCCCTCATCCTCATCTTTATCCATATCTTTAACTTAGGTCTCAATGGCGTGTGGTTCGCCATGATTATCGAGATGGCAGTTCGTGCTGTCTGGAATAGCAAGCGCGTCCACACCGCCTTTTACATGCTGTCCGCAAAATCAAAGGTGTATTCGCATTAATTTCAGCAACCCATGAGCAGAACCATTTTTGAATCAATCCTATGGAGGAAACCCATGAGCCAGCGAGAACCCGCTTATTCCATGTTCCCAACGGAAGAATTTGTAACCCGCGTGGAAAAAGCCCAACAATTAATGGATGAACGCAATATTGATGCGCTCTTATTGACCGCGAAAGAAAATGTAATTTATTTTTCAGGGATTCGCACGATTGGATGGAACTCGAAACACCGTCCGATGGGGGTGGTTGTTCCGCGCGACAACAGCAAACCCGTGACCCTTATCATTCCAGAGAACTTGATAGATGTAGCCCACCACTCCTCTTGGATTGATGAAGTGCGTCCATGGGGAGGTTGGCGCGTCCAAGATGCCGACCCCGACCCACTGACAGGATTTTATGAAGCCTGTATCAATGTCGGTGCAGACCAAGGCACCATTGCCTTAGAAATGGGTTATGGTCAACGCATAGCGATGTCGCAAGATGACTTTAAGACGCTGACAGGACGCTTATCCAGTGCAACATTTGTCGATGCAGGTCCTTTGATGTGGGATTTACGGATGATTAAATCTCCACGCGAAATCGACTCCCTGCGCAAAGCCTGTCATGCCACGACCAAAGCCTTTGAAAAAGGGTTTAATGCCATCCGACCCGGCATGACAGAACGCGAACTTGGTGGCATCATTATGTCGGAGGTTGCCTTGCAAACAGAAGAGTTACCGGGCTTCATCATGATTCGCTCTGGCGAAATGAAGTATGGCATGGTCAATGTTGCTCCATTTGAAAAACCGATGGAGCCGGGTGATTTGGTCGTGGTCGATGTCGGCGCGAATTACAATTACTACTGGTCAGATTTCATGCGTATGGCAAGTATCGGAGAACCCAATGCTGAGCAAAAGCGATTCTTTGCCGCAGAAATCGCCTCACAGAAGGCAGGAGTTGCAGTGATAAAGCCCGGTATAAAATTACATGAAATCTTCGACGCTTGCTATGAAGTCTTGATGGAACACAATATGAAAGAGCATGTTCCCGGTTTGGAACGGGTGGGGCATGGTGTTGGACTCGATGTGCATGAACCACCATCCATTGCTAAAGGGAGCGAGACTATCGTTCAGCCGGGCATGGTGCTGACTGTGGAGCCAATCTTCTGGGATCGTCCGCATCACGTCGTTGGCAACTTTGCGATGGAAGATGTCGTCTTGGTCACGGATGATGGGCATGAAATCCTGAGTACCTTCCCCAAAGACTTGTTTATTGTCGAGGCTTAGGCATGACCATTCATCAAGAGCGTTGCCAACGCGCACAACAGGCAATGGCGCAAAAGGGCATCGACTGGCTCTTTGTCTCGCATTCGACAGACTTGCTCTATCTTATCGGCTTTACCAAACGTCCGAGTGAACGGCTGGCGTTGCTGATGATTCCCCAATCAGGTCGTCCGCAAATGGTTGTCCCAGCTTTTGAGTTAGATGTATTCGAGAAATACGCAAGGTTTTTTGATCTTGTTGGCTGGCAGGAAACGGAAAATCCTGTCCACAAAGTTGGGGATATTGTCGGTGGCGATGTTGCAGGGCAGACAATTGCGATTGGTGACCAACTCCATGCCGCCTTTTTATTGCGGATCCAATCCATCTTGCCCCAAGCACAATATCGTGAAGGATACGAGATACTCGCCCACCTCCGCATGATTAAAACCCAAGATGAAATTAATCACCTTCGTTCAGCGGCACACGGGGCAGACCGATCCTTAGAAGCCTTATTTGAGCAACCTTTGTTCGAGATGACGGAACTCGATGTCATCAAATTTTTGCACGCTCAGTTGTTGCAAAATGGACATGAATCCGTCGGGACAGGTATCGTTGGAGCAGGCGCGAATGGTGCATCTCCGCATCACAAAACCAGCCAACGTCGACTACAGCGAGGGGATGCTGTGGTGGTCGATTTTGGTGGTGGACTCAATGGCTATCGTTCCGATATGACTCGGACATTCCAACTCGGTGAACCCGCAGACGAATTTCGGGAAATCTATGAAATCACCAAAGAAGCACAGCAACTCGCCTTTGAAGCTATTAAACCCGGAGTCACTGCGGAAACAATTGATGAGGTCGCACGCACCTATATCACCCAACGTAATTACGGCGACTATTTCCTGCATCGTACCGGGCATGGCATCGGACTCGATGGACATGAGTATCCCTATATCATCGCGGGCGATCAAACGGTACTCCAAGAAGGCATGACCTTTAGCGTGGAGCCGGGCATCTATTTAAAAGGCAAATACGGTGTCCGCATCGAAGATATTGTCGTAGTCACTTCAACAGGAGCAGAACGCTTGAATGAATTCCCGCGCGACTTGCGTGAGATCGATTCCTAAGTATCCAGAGAACAGCTGATGGACACTTCATACCAGACAACCCAATCCAATCTCACCACAGAGACCATCTCAGTGGCAGAAACCCTGATTGATATCACCTTCACACCACAAGAACGCGAGTTGATGCTCAAGTCACTTATTCAACGGGTGAAGGATTATCAATCGATTCGTCGTGTCCAAATGGCAAACGCGCTTGCACCGCCCTTGTATTTCGACCCGCGTGTTTCGATTCCAGCTGTAGACAACGAGCGACACTATCATCCGAGTCAACAGGAACCGATTGAACGTCCCGCCAATTTAGAAGATGTCGCCTTTTTTTCAGTGTCGCAATTGGCGCACTTGATCCGAACTCAGCAGGTGACATCACTCGAATTGACCGAAATGTATCTTGAACGGTTAAAGCATCACAATCATCGATTGGAGTGTGTGATTACCTTTACGGAAGACCGTGCAATCCAACAAGCCAAACAAGCTGATGAAGAGATTGCTGAGGGGCATTATCGTAGTCCACTCCATGGTATCCCATGGGGCGCAAAAGACCTCATCGCTGTGAAAGGCTATCCCACCACATGGGGCAGTTCAGTCTATCAGAAGCAACAATTCGATGAGGATGCCACCGTCGTCAAACGATTGGATGAGGCAGGCGCAGTCTTGATTGCAAAATTGGCGACAGGTGAACTCGCATACGGCGATCAATGGTTCGATGGCTCCACCAAGAATCCGTGGAATCCACAAGAAGCATCCGGTGGGTCTTCCGCAGGTCCTGCATCAGCAGTTGGTGGAGGACTGGTCGGTTTTGCACTCGGCACAGAGACAACCGGCTCAATACTCTGGCCCGCACTCCGTTGTGGTGCCGTGGGTTATCGCCCGACTTTTGGATTGGTTAGTCGCCATGGCGTGATGATTTTGTCATGGACACTTGATAAAGTGGGTCCCATTGCACGCAGTGTCGAGGATTGCGCTTGGATTCTGAACGCCATCTACGGACCGGATTCACATGATGCCTATACGATTGATTTCCCATTAGAATGGGCGTTTGATATTGATATGAGCCAAATTCGAGTCGGTTATGTTCCCAAAGCCTTTGAAGATGCACCTGTTTCACAAGATCATGACCACGCAACCGTCAGCCCGCTCAAACAAATGGGAATCGATCTACGAGAAAATAAAGGCAATGATCGTCGGACTTTAGATACCTTACGCAAGCTAGGTGTGAAATTAATTCCTATCGAATTACCAGATTTTGATCTCGATGCACTCCTCATTATTCTTGGGATTGAAGGGGCATCCGTTTTTAGTGACCTTACCCTCAATAACCAAGACGACAAGCTGGTAAATCAAGATGAAATGGCAAGTCCAAACCGCTTCCGCCAAGCGCGTTTTGTTCCGGCAGTAGAGTATCTTCAAGCCAATCGCATTCGTGGGCAACTCATGTCTGCAATGGCGGCTTTGATGCCGGAGGTGGATGTGATTGTCTCGCCACAGCTTGCCAACAACAATCTCACATTGACCAATTTAACAGGGCAACCCTCCATTGGTATCGTAAATGGATTTACGGACGAAGGGATGCCGACAGGGATTAATTTTATTGGTGGGGTAGGGAAAGATGCTCAACTCCTTGCCATTGCATATCAGGTTCAATTGGCAACTAATTTTCATCACCGACATCCAGAGATGAATTATGATCAATAAATATAGAAATTGGGGAGGCAACCATGTTTTGACAAGTCAGTTTTGGGCATGTTATACTGGTTCGACCAGTACGCTAGGTATACCACTACCGTAATACATTAAGCCCATCATGTCTGGACAATCCACCTGATCATTGAGACCACAGGAGGCAGACCGTCGAACCGAAGACCCAACTTCGCAAAAAATACCAAATATTTTCTATGGAGGAGACTAATGTTCAAACAAAAACTCGTTTTATGCTTGTTATGCTGTCTTTTAATCGTTCCATTTAGCGGGGTGATGGCACAAGAACCTCAATCAGGTGGAACATTAACCTTTGCCTTTTCATCGGATTGGGGTGTATTAGATCCTGCCGCGACCACCGTGACCTTTGCTCGAAATATCATGCGCTTCGTGTATGATCCCTTGCTCCGTAAGGACCCTGCCACAGGTGCAATTGTTCCCGGATTAGCTGAATCATTCGAGTCAAGTGAGGATGGTACGGTTATCACCCTCAATTTACGGCAAGATGTGACCTTCCACGACGGGACACCCTTTAATGCTGAATCCGTGCGTTTCTCATTTGAGCGCATCAATGATCCTGAACTGGCTTCACCATGGGCGGCGGCAATCTCCGGTCCCGTCGAATCCTTAGAAACACCCGATGACTTTACTGTGGTCATCACTCTCGCCGAACCCTTTGCACCCTATCTGGATTCCTTGACTCAAATTGGACTGGCTCCAGTTTCACAAGCCGCAGTTGAAGAATTTGGACAAGACTTTGGACTGAATCCCGTCGGCACGGGTCCCTTCCGCTTTGTCAGCACTATCCCCGACGAAGAAGTCGTCCTAGAGCGTAACCCCGACTACAACTGGGGACCCTCCTATGCCGACCATGAAGGTCCTGCCTATCTCGATCAAATCATAGTCCTCAATGTAGAAGAGGGTAGTACCCGCATGGCGTTGGTCGAAACTGGCGATGTCAACTTGGTTTACAACCCACTGATTAACCAATTATCGTCGTTTGCTGATGATCCCGGATTCATGGTTGCCACAGCAGTTCGTCCCGGTGTCCCACGGGTCTTCGTCCTCAATACGGAAGTTTTTCCCTTCGACGACCCAGCGACCAGACAAGCTGTTGCATGGGCAGTAGATCGGGAACGGATGCTCAATGAAGTCTTTGACAACATTGGCGCAGTACCCGGTGGTGTCTTGACTCGTGGATTATTTGGCTACTGGGCAGATGGCGAAGCCGATTGGCCCGGCTACGACCTAGACCGTGCCGCAGAATTGCTCGCCGAAGCAGGTTGGGAAGATACTGACGGGGATGGTGTTGTTGAGAAAGACGGTCAACCCTTCTCCATTACCTACGGCCAGATTCCAGGCTTCCCCTTCGACCAATTTGGGCAAATCTTTGTGGCAGACTTGGCGAAAATCGGTGTCGAGGTGTCAATAGAAAATGAAGAACAAGCCGCCTATCTAGCCGACTTGCGGGCGGGTAAATGGGAACTGGCAGGTATGTTGTTCCCCGCAACCGACCCCGATGTCTTATTCGTAATCGCGCATTCGTCTTCGATTGATGCGGCGTGGAATACGGCACGCTATAATAATCCAGACGTGGATCGCTTACTTGCAGAAGGTCGTGTGACCCTTGATCAAGAAGCCCGCGCCGCAATTTACGAGGAGATACAACAGATTATGCTGGCAGACATGCCCTATATTCCGTTCTATCAAATCGAACAAGCCTTCTTGATGACCTCAGATGTCCAAGGCTTCAAGACAGACGCACAGGGATTTTTCGACTTCTATGATACGTGGTTTGCGAGTAACTAACGTTATCGTAGTTCACCTGCACGATCACCAAATTGGCAAGCGGGGTATCTATTTGCATAGATGCCCTGGCTTGCTGATTTGAATGGAGGCGAGTTGTGTCGGTCTATATCCTGCGTCGAATAGTCACATCCTTCGGTATCCTCTTTGGTGTGTCTATTCTCATCTTCCTGATGATTCATCTCGTCCCAGGTGACCCAGTCACCATCATGCTCCATGAAACAGTAGCAGGTCCCGAAGCCGTTGCTGAAATGCGCCGCGACCTAGGCTTAGACCGACCCCTGCCACAACAATATCTTTTCTGGCTCATTGGGAACGATTATCTACAGATCGATACCGATGAGGACGGCACACCCGACGAATATGGAACACGTCTAGGTGTATTGAGAGGGGATTTCGGGCGTTCAATCTTCAAACGTACCGAAGTGACCAGCCTCATCCTCGACAAATTCCCGCGGACACTCAAACTTACCCTCGCCGCCCTATTACTCGCTCTCCCACTTGGGATTGGAGCAGGTGTGATTTCCGCCCTCAAGCGGGACACCTTTTGGGATTATGCGGCAATGATCGTGGCACTTGCTGGGGTGTCTATCCCCAGTTTCTGGCTTGGTTTGATGTTGATGTTTATCTTTGGAGTCGAGTTGGCATGGATACGACCCTTTGTTGGCGACCGTGGCTTTGTTACGCTGATCTTACCTGCGATCACGCTTGCCGCCCCCACCGTCGCTATCCTCGCACGCCTCACACGCTCCAGCATGATGACCGTTCTAAGTGAAGATTATGTACGCACCGCACGCGCCAAAGGTCTGAGTGAGCGTACCGTTCTCTTTCGCCATGCCCTCCGCAATGCCATCATCCCAGTCATTACCATCTTAGGCTTACAATTCGGCTACTTATTGGGCGGGGCAGTCATCGTAGAGACCGTATTTGTTTATCCCGGTTTGGGAGGCGAAGTCGTCACCGCTATTCTCAATCGGGACTTCCCGACAGTTCAAGGCATCACCCTATTTTCGGCAACGATCTTCATCTTTATCAATCTGATCGTCGATATTTTATACGTCGTTATTGATCCGCGGATAGGTTACACATAATGGAAGAACATCAACCTAGAGTAGCCAAACAAAAAATCGATGACGTGGCAATCCTATCGACTGTCCCACGAAGCCAATGGTATTTTGTACGAAAACAATTCATGCAAGACAAAGCGGCAATCGTTGGTGGATTGATATTACTCGTGATTATCTTTGCAACGATGTTCGCGTCAGTTGTTACGCCTTATCAACCCCTTATCCAGAGTGACGACCCAGCCGATCGTCTTGCACCACCCAGCATCGAACATCCCTTTGGGACAGATGATTTACGACGCGATATTCTCTCTCGGATTTTGCACGGTGGACAGACAACCATTAGCGTAGGGGTTCTCTCGATTGGCGGGGCAATCGTTGGCGGGCTGTTGATGGGCTTAGTTGCGGGCTATTTTGGTGGCTACGTCGATGACATCATTAGTCGCTTGGTCGATGTGATGCTGACATTACCCGGTATTTTGCTTGCCATCGTCGTGATTGCGATACTCGGTGCCGGATTACAAAATGCGATGATTGCGGTGGCGATTACCAGTATGCCCTCATTCGCACGTCTCGTCCGTGGCGATACCCTAGTCGAGAAAAATAAAGTCTATGTGGAAGGTTCGATTTCGATGGGAGCCTCACACTGGCATGTCATCTTCCGCCACATTTTGCCCAATGTGATTCAGTCCGTTATCGTTGTCGGGACATTAAGGGTTGCCACTGCCATCCAAATCGCCGCAGGACTAAGTTTTCTTGGTTTAGGCGCACAACCGCCCGACCCTGAATGGGGCGCGATGCTCAGCAATGGTCGCAATTACATGCGCTCAGGCGAATGGTGGATGACTGTATTTCCGGGCTTGGCGATTTTCATCACCGTCATGTGTATCAACCTCCTCGGCGATGGTTTGCGCGATGCCCTCGATCCAAAATTAAGAGGATAGATTCATTGAGTATCAAATTCAGTTTTGGTGCAAAGCCCAAAGCACCCATTCAAGCCTTCATGAACCTTGTGCAACTGGGTGAGCAACTCGGTTATGATTCAGCGTGGGTTCCAGACCAAACCTTCTTCCCAGACCCCTTTGTGTCGATGGCGATGTGTGCCACCGTGACGAATGACATCGAATTGGTACTGGGTGTCGCCAATCCCTATACACGCCATCCAGCGCAAGTTGCACGCGCCATTGCCACTGTAGATGATGTTGCTCCGGGACGTGTGGCACTCGGCTATGGAGCAGGCAATCGCAAAGAGTTAATTGTTCCTCTGGGAAGCGAACAGATCAACCCATTGGCACACTGTCGAGAAGCCGTTGTGTTGTGCCAGCAATTATTGAAAGGGGATATGCTTCACCATCGTAGCGAGTACTTTATCGCTGATGGTATCGAGTTAGAGATGAATCCTCATCCGAATATACCGGTTTATATAGCGACCCGTGGACCGCTCATCATGCAACTCGCAGGCGAACTAGCAGATACGGTGGTCATCGGCGCATTGATTTCTGAAGCGGGTGTCCGCTATGCGATGGACAATATCGCAATCGGGGCAGAACGAGCTGGACGCTCAATCGACGAAATAGGACGGATGTTGTGGATAACCTGTCATGTGACGGATAAACGCGACTATTGGATTGAACGTTATCGACCCAGTGCCGCACATATCCTTGCTGGCGCACCACAAGCCGTTTTTGAAGCCTTATCTCTCTCCACAGATTTTATGAATGAGTTGAAATCGGTATATTTGCAAGGAGGGAGTGCTGGGTCGGCATATCTGATACCCGATGACTTAGTTCTCCAATTAGCCGCAATAGGAACGCCGGATGACGTAACTAAGCAGTTACAGAGAGCAATTGCGCTCGGAATCAATGAAATCGGAATTCTCGTCAATGCACCCACCGTAGAAGAGTCTCAACAATCAATGACACGCTTCGCACAAGAAGTCATGCCAAATTTGATGGAATGAGGAACGGTGTTTGAATGGAGTCGATCAATTTTGCCGGATATACTGCAATCAATCAGCATTGAATGAAAGTGAATACTTCACAAGCATCATCATCTAGATCGTTAATCAAAGGTCGTCAAGTATGCGCAGCGTGTCCAGTTGCTGTGTTGGGATGGTGCGCTCCCACGCAATTTATTCTTCTTCATGGATAAGCCCTTAGTCACTCGGCAACAAATCTTTAAAATTTCTGGCTCAAGAACAAAGATGCAACCAATGTGTTCCACATGACGAACCTAAAAATTACAGGGAGAATTACCGCGTCCATCGAAGAAGATAATGAAATCTATGAAATTGACATTATTTATCGCTACTTTCATCCTCCAAAACACAAACTTCAAGTCCATGACTATCGCCAACTGCTTGACCTGTGCTGCCATACCTGGTCTCAATCAATCGTGCAGGCATCCTTCTGCGATAATGGATCCTTGTCTTCTGGCTGTTACTCGCTGATTACTTGACGATGCCCAACGATTGCACCGCAACCAACCCTTACTGACGAAAGCTTGACAATGCCAACACACGATCCCGATAATACATCGCACTTTCTTTGGGAATCCGTTGGAGAGTCTCGAAATCGACATAATAGATACCAAAGCGTTTAGAATAGCCTTCTGCCCATTCAAAATTATCCAGCAGGCTCCAAGCAAAATAACCTTTAAGTAGGGCACCATCCTGTATGGCTCGTTCACAAGCATCTAAGTGTCTCCGATAATAGGCTAGCCGTTTTGGGTCAGCTACCACGCCATTGCTGGGAGTCGGGTCATCATATGCCGCACCATTTTCGGTGATATAGATTGCAGGGGGGGCATACTCTTGTGATATCCGCATCAAGATTTCGTACAAGCCATCCGGGTAGACTTCCCAACCCATCGCAGTATGCTCAACACCATCGTAGTCAATTGCAACTTCCCTAAATTGGAGAGGCGACTCCTTATCAGCGACAACAAGGTTCCGATTGTAATAATTAATCCCCAAAAAGTCTGTCGGCATTGCCGCGACTGCCACATCGTTGGGGTCAATGTCTTCCATGTAAGGTGCAAGTACATCTAGCAAATCTTGTGGGTACTGCCCTTCACAAATAGGGTCTAAATACCAGCGATTCTGGAAGGCATCAGCTAATATGGTTGCGCGTTGGTCTTCTTCGCTTTCTGTTGCAGGATGCTTGGGTAATAAATTTAGTGTGATACCTGCTTTTGCTCCCGTAACATTCTTGCGGATAATCGGAATCGCGTTGCCGTGAGACACCAGCAAATGATGAGCAACCTTGAGTGCTGTCTTTAGATTCTGATTGCCCGGTGCATGAATCCCCCATAAATTGCCCAAAATCGCCGCGACGAAAGGTTCATTATGCGTAATCCAATCCTTGACTCGATCGCCCAAGCGTTGGGTCATCAACTCTACATAATTGCAGAACCAATTCACACTATCGGGATGTTCCCAACCGCCTTTGTCTTGGAGGAGTTGTGGTAAATCCCAATGATAGAGCGTAGCAAAAGGGCGTAAATCATTCGCCAACAGTTCGTCTACTAAGCGATCATAAAAATCTAACCCATGTGGATTCGTCTCTCCGATTCCCTTTGGTAATACCCTTGCCCATGCAATGGAAAAACGGTAGGCATTCACGCCCAAGTTCTTAATTAACTGAACATCCTCTTGATAGCGGTTGTAATGATCCACAGCAATATCGCCGTTGTCGTTGTTGCGAACCTTGCCATCGGTGTGTGAGAAGCGATCCCAAATGCACTCCCCACGCCCATACTGTTGATTTGCCCCTTCAATTTGGTAACTAGATGTTGCGACACCCCAGATAAAATCTTTCGGAAAACTCATCGAAATCCCAGCCTCTCAAGCAACCCACATATCTTCTGCGAATAAAAAGACCAACATGCCCAATAATAGGATACTACTCATCACCCACGCGCGGTCAAACACCGTATTGCGTCCTAATCTGCCCAAAAACAACATCAGAATCGGGGTCGTCAACACATAGCGTATTAAGCTCTGGGGTGAGCTGGTTCCCATGCCCAAGAGCAACGCAAGCACGCTAAAGAGTGCAATTCCCGGATAGCGTCGTAGCATGAATAGCCCTGCCACAAAGACAGCAAGCACGCTCGTAAATTCGAGACCATAGTACACTCGCATCTGTGGATTGTCGCCCTCTAAGAAAGCTTGTATTGCCTCATGCCATCGGTCGCGGGTGCGCTCGAAGTTGCCCAAACTGCGTCCAAACCAATTATCTTCGACCAATTCAAAAGATTCTCCCAATGCCACTCTCCAAATGAGATAAGCACCAATGGGCAAAGCGATCACCAACAAGCGTGTTAGATGTTCCCGCGTCAGCCAGACATCCGGCTTAACCAGATTACGCCATCCCACCGCTTGCACCCAAGCAATCCCAATCGGTAAGATCAATAACGCTCCGGTGGCACGTGTCCATGTGGCGAATCCTGCGACAATGCCAGCGAAGAGAAATTGCTTGCGTCGCAAAAAAACAAAACACCACAAACACAGCGCGAGGAACAAACCTTCTGTAAAGACTGCAGATAAAAAGAATGCCGACGGGAATATCAGCAGGTAATACGCGGTGCGAATGCCATCATCGGGTTCGCCCCATTCATCCGTGACCAAGTAATAGAGTGCGAAACAAGCAAATAACCCCCCAAAGATAGAGATCAACACGCCGGCTAGGGTCGCTGTCGCAATTGGGTTCATGCCTAGCACACTCAATGGAACACTGAGAACCCGGATCAAAATCGGATAGAAAGGAAAGAAGGCATGGTTAAGCGATAAGTCTTTGCCATCCACATTCACCGTAAGGACAGCCGGGTCATCGTATCCGACGACTGCAATCGACAGATAGAACTCCGAATCCCAAGAAACTTGGTGATTCATGAAGGGTTCGGTCAGATAAATCTTATCTCGCTGGCTTCGTCGTCCGGTTTCATCGGGTGTCCATGACAAGGCTCTATCAGGACGATTGGGATCATAGCGTTGATCGGCGATGATTTGAAAGCCGAACAGAATCAACACCCATGCCAGCCAGAAGAGGATGAGTGTCTGAAGGGGTTTTTGTACCATCACAAGTTACTTTAGAACGAAGAGGACAGCAGAACGTCCCGGTAAAGTCAACACACCATCAATTAGAAAGGTGTTCTCAACTTCTTCTGCGAGGACTTCTTCTGTTAAGAGGCGTGTGCTGGCGACATCTCCATCGAAGTTATTAATCGCAACAGATGTGCTAACTTCATCATCATTGAGGTTCACCGCTATCAGGGTCAATGCGCCGTCATCACGTAATGCGCCATAGATCGATAAAAATTCTATATCAGATTCACTAGCCACCAACTGCTGACCAAATCGTTGATAGAGTTGGTAAGTGTAATAGGACGGACGGACATTGAAATCAGCTAATAAGCCATAGCCCCCGCGATGACTGACAGTAACAAATTCAAAATAGGCGAGAGTAAAGGGGTCATATCGCAGTGATCGCCCAACAATATCAGCGATCCATAAGGCGTTGAAGAACGAGTCATTCGCCGCTTCGCCACCGACACTTGGGCTAGCGTGTGAGTTAAATTCGGTGATTGCAATAGCTAAATCATCCCGCCCTGTGACTTCATCGACCAGCTCACGGAGAGCAGGGAGGAGTGGGTCCCATCCGGCAAGTGTGCCTCTTGAATGATCCACTGTCGTACCAGATTGTGAACCCAGCACATATCGAGGG
>JANQRM010000574.1 GCA_028284565.1 Anaerolineae bacterium
ACCAAGTCAGAGATGTACAAGACTCTCGATTTTACCCTACCGAACATGCCAACCGATAAACCCCGTTACCTAATGGGAATCGGCGAACCCGATGATTTGGTGGAGAGTATTTCTCGAGGTGTGGATATGTTCGATTGTGTGATGCCCACACGCATTGCACGACATGGTTCTGCACTCACCAGACATGGGCGCATCAACATGCGGAACGCTCAGTTTAAACGCGAAACCATTCCTGTCGATGAGGGTTGTGAGTGTTATTGTTGTCAGAATTTTTCGCGGGCGTATGTCCGTCATCTGGTCGTGTCAAAAGAGTTGCTGGCTCACTATTTGTTGAGCGTGCATAACATTCATTTTCTGATAAAACACGTTCAGCATATTCGTTCAGCGATTTTTGCAGGGACGCTCCAACAATATCGAGATGAATTTCTCAATCAGTATTTGCAAAAAAAACCCGAAATGTAGGACAATCCTCTCGTGATCCGACGAGCCAAACGAACCCTAGCGATAGTAGCACTCACGACCCTTGTAGGCTGTCGTAGTACCATCATGCCGACCACCGAAGCGCAGACGGACGTTATCCTTCGCCTGTATCATCCTCCCTCAATGACCGCCTTTGTCCATGATGTCACCGCACAATATCATCAAATTTTCCCCAACATTCGTTTTGAAACCTCAACTGCCAATTATGAACAACTCCTCAATCAATCACAGACCAATGACGACTCCTTCTATTTCTTGAGTCAGCATTTTGAACAACAAGATGGATTATGGGCGGCTCCCATAGGTCAGCAGGGCATTGTCCTCGTGACACATCCAGACAATCCTGTAACGGATCTTTCGACGACACAACTGAATCAAATCTTTGGCGGGAATATCACCAATTGGGAATCTCTGAAAGGTGAGGATTTACCGATTGTTGTGTTGACGAGCGAAGTGGGGTCAGGACTCTATGAGAACTTCAATCGGTTGGTGATGGGGCAACGCGCTATTACACCGAATGCGGAAGTCCTCGTCTCATCTTCCGCCATCCTTGAGCGAGTCCGCCAAACGGAGGGGACGATTGCCTATGTGAATCTGAGAGAAGTTGATGAGTCCGTTCAAGTGGTCGCTGTCAATGGCATTAGTCCCTCACTGGACTCACTAATCGACAATACCTATCCCTTGCGCTCGACAGTTTATATTGTGGGGACCGAAGAGCCAATAGGTGAGTACCGCACGTTTATTGGTTGGTTACAAGGGAAAGAAGGGCAAGCCTTTGTCACGCAGTATTTCGCACCGATACCATAACGAAGATCATCACGAAGAACACACAAACCAGCACAAATATGGACAGCATCGACAAATCACGGCGCCATCGGAGGCGTGCCCGTTGCTTTTCCATCCGAAGCTCAGACTCTCGGAGCCGATTTATCGCGCCTGCCGCTTGTACGTTGTTGGGGTTAATCCGTAAAACATTATCTAAACACAAAATACTTTGGTCAAGCGACTCAACCGCCACACTCAACCACAGCCATGCATCCTCAAAATCCTTATCCTCTTGAATCAATCGACGAAGCATGGGACGCGCCTTTTCTGGCTGGTTGTCTTTAATATACTCAATCGCATCAAGCAGGCGATCTATTTTTGTGGTTGCCTTGTCCGTCGTAGACATAGTAAGTGGTCGAAAGTAATTGAAAATTGCAGAATGTGAAAGGTCATTCGGTAAACATCATTAAAAAGGTATTGGCATCCAACTTAGTCCAAA
>JANQRM010000585.1 GCA_028284565.1 Anaerolineae bacterium
GGGTTTATCGCTCCATCGCCAGTAGATGAGAAGGGCAAGTATCATGGCAGGCGCGAGAATCACGCCATCTTGTCGAGAGAGTTGGGTTAGACCAGCGAAGATGCCTGCGACGACTAGCCAGCGTGGACTGCGACGCATCCCCACATAAAAGGCGAGCATGGCTATCCCCGCATGGAGAATGTATGAGATGGTGGTGTCGGTGCGGACGGAATTCAAGACAAATTCGGGCAGGAAGATAACACTCCCCATTGCCATCAGACGAACTGGAATCTCACAGCGCGCGACGGTGGCGATGCCATAAGCGAGAATCGGAATGAGACTGCCTATCAGCACGGAGGGAATGAGTGCGATGAAGAGGCTTTTGCCGAAGAGTGCCATGCTGAGGGCGGGATACACGGCTGGGAGAGGCATCCAATAGTCGATGGGATGGGTCACAGTGGCGGGCGGGTTGTGATATTGCCAGATGTAGTCGATGACGAATCCGCGTCCGTCGGCGAGGTTGCTGGCGAGATTGAAATAGTGGTTGGGGTCGCTGATGCCGGGATGGGGTGCGATGAGGGCGAATCCCAAGCGGACAAGCAAGGCGAGTGCGAGTAACAGCCAGAATCCGCGCGGTAACGTCCGTAATTGACCCAACATCGGTTTGTGTGTAGGATGATTCCCATCTGTGAATAATCGGCAGGTATTATAGCATTGAATTTCTCCTCACAGAATTCTACACTCTGGCTGTTTCTTATCCTGATTTTGGGATTCATACTGCGTGTGGGATATGCGCTGGCGCAAGACCCATTGAGTGTGTATCAGGGTTTGGGTGGAGATAGCGGATGGTATCTGGCGAATGGCTGGGGCATCTTTTCGGGTGAAGCGCATGGCTGGATACGCGGAGTCCCCTTTTATGTCTCCGAGATTCCGACTGCGCCCTTATACCTGTTGTTTGTGGGGTTGTGGCAACAAGTCCTCGATGATGCGACGGCTGTGATTATTATCCGTCTCCTTCAATGTCTGATGAGCATCGGCACGGTGGTTCTGGCGGTGCGCCTGAGTCCGCGCTTGGTGGATGATGTGCGGGTCGGGCTTATCACGGCGTTTGGCTTATCCTTTCATCCCGCGTTTATCATCGAGCCTGCGTTTATTGCGAATGAAACGCTGTATATCTTTCTGCTGATACTCGGCTTGTGGATATATGTCGAGAAGGTCATTGTGACTGCTCAAAAAGATAAAGGGCTGTCGTGGCGGTGGTTGGCAGTTACAGGCATGGTACTTGGGCTGGCGACCTTGACGCGCGCGGTCTTATTGCTCTTTCCCTTAGGCTTGGCAATTCATCTGCTAATGGTCGGTGGACGACAATGGCGACGCTGGCTCCTGCCAATTGGGATTCTGCTCGTGAGTTATTCGGCGATGGTCTCCTTATGGACAGTCTATAACCTAGGAACGTGGGATCGCTTTGTCATTGGGAGTAATCAGATGATGCCAGCGATTTGGCGGGGTGCGGTGCAGAATGATGGGTCGCCAGAGCAGAATGATGCCCTCTTGATAGATGAAAATGAGTTACCCGATGAAGATGAATGTCAGGTGGATTGCAAATATCATGTGCCGACGGAAACCTATGTCGAGCAGATTGGTGCGTCCATTGGTGGGGATATCGTTGGCTACTTGCGCTTGCGTCTGACCGAACTAGCCGAGTCTTATCTGCAACCGCATGGGACAGTCCCTTTTGGGGATGCGAGTCTGAAAGATTTGACGCTCGATTGGCTACGGAATGATCGTAGTGTGTCCGGTTTGGGGGCGTTGGTTCAGGCAGAGGGCTTTGTGCCGAAGTTGATTATTTATCTCTTCCATTATTCGGGGATTGTCTTCGGGTTGCTTGGTATGTGGCTGACACGAAATCAGTGGCGACTGACCTTACCTCTGATAGGATTTATCCTCTATACCACGCTGATTCACGTTATCTTGCTGGCATTGCCCCGCTACATCTTCCCAACAGAAGTCGTGTATTGGGTGTTTGCGTCGATGGCGTTGTTGGCAATGTGGAAGCGCGTGCGTGTGCAAGATGTTCAACCCCAAACGGTGTAAAATGAATTTAATTTGAGGAGAGTCATAATTGGATGAACCACGATATGAGTATCGAGGGCTGATGGCTTCCACGTGGGATTTTTTTCGTGGGGATACGAGTACAGCTGTTGATAAAGCATTTTTTCAGAAACTCATTGAACAATATGGTCAACCTGTCCTAGATGTGGGCTGTGGTACTGGACGTTTATTATTGGATTATATTGATGATGGAATTGATATAGATGGTGTTGATAATTCGCCCGATATGTTAGCTTTATGCCGCGAAAAAGCCATTCAACGTGGGCTAAAAGTTGCTGTCTATGAGCAGTGGATGGAAGAACTTCAATTGCCACGGTTCTACAACCTGATTATCGTTCCCTCTTATTCATTTCAGTTAGTGACTGAGTTGGCAAAAGCAGAGCAAGCTATGCGGCGGTTTTTTGAGCATTTGGAAGCGGGGGCTGTCTTGGCAGTACCCTTCTTTATTTCCACGCTAATTGATCGTGATTATGATCCTAAGGAATGGCATCTATTGAACGAAAAGAAACGTCCAGAGGACGGCGCAATTGTACGAAATTGGATTCGCGGTCACTGGGATAAGCGCACTCAATTGCAACATACAGAAAATCGATATGAAGTTGAATTGCAGGGCGAAATTGTTAAATCAGAAACTATCAATCATTCTCCTGCACTTCGTTGGTATACTCAAGCACAGGCAAAATTACTTTTTGAATCTGTTGGTTTTAAGATTTCTCAGATAACCAAAGGTCATTCATTTGAACTTGCCTCTGAGACAGATACAAATTTTGTGATAATGGCACAAAAGCCTAGATAATGCGTGTCTTGTAACACGTCTGTTTTGTCATCCTCAACCAAGTTTTTCACACTCTAGCAAGCACTAACTTCATGTTCTGGATGACTTTCTAATTTACGTGTTGGAAAATCCCACACTCACAGTTTGGAACGCTGTCTCTTGTATCCGTGTCTATTTTGATGAGCATAAACGTTATAGGGAATGACATGAGACGTTATCGACAGGAATTCTTCTTAGGTATCTTTATGCTTGCGGTGTTCGTGGTCAGCGGATTGTTGTTTGCTCAACAAGGATTAGCATCTGAAACACCTCAACTTACTATCACACCGTCACAAGGGCGAGTTTATGAAGCAGGTGATGTGTGTTTTGGGCGGAATTATGTGGAGGCGAATGGCATCGCAGTTGGTGGGCGTGGGCAAATTGTCTCGTGGAATCAATCGCAGATGTTATGGGATGACATTCAATCACAAAATGAGGTCGGGAGTCTGCAACCCCTTGACATCCTTGAAGTAATCGATGGTCCTGTTTGTTGGACGGATTACCCTTTATCGACATCAACCGCGTTAACAAAACCACGTCGCTTCTGGCTGGTGCAGTCAGAACAGATGGGTTTGGAAGGTTGGATTAAAGAATATGTGCGTAGCATCATAGGGACACGTTATCTTATTGCGCCATTGGGAGCGGATGACCACGGGGTTGTGGCTGGACAAGCGTTGTCACACCCGATTGTCCTTGAAGGTGTATTGCCAGATGGCAGAGCGACTTTTCATGACAATGAGGTTGTGTTTGTAGACTACGGATATATCACATTCGATTTACAGATCGAGTCACCACATCCCACTTGTGCGATTGAAGGATTTATCACGGACTCAGCATTGTCGGTGAAGGTTACGACGGATTCAATGCAACTGGGTCAAGACGCGGTGGAACGTGTTTTGGTCGAACCTCGTGCTTATGGTCTGCGACTGATTGCCACAAACAATGGAACCCCGACCTTGCGCGTTCAAGACTTAGATTGTGATGGCTTGCGCTATATTCTGACGATATATCCTGCCTAAATTGGAACTGTATCCGCATCAAGTGTTACTATACAAGTGTAGGCAAATGAGCGAAAGAACAGGCATCATCATGTATCTAAACAAGTGGCGCGTCATCGGCATGGTGTTGATGATGTTTATTGTGAGCATTGGCGCATCGCAGGCGCAGGATGTGGTGCTGATGATACAAACGCCTGTGCAGGGGGTGTATCAGGCAGAGTTGCAAGCTGGCAAGGTGATTATCCCGATTCGGTGGTTAACAAACTTCGGTTTGGATGATGCAACCAGTCTGCAAGTGGAGCAGATATTGCCGAGTGAGGCAGGCGATGAAGATGGTCAGTTAGTGGATGTCTTGATTCCGCAGACAACGCGCTGGAAAGTTCAGCCGGGATTGGCGTATGCGAATCCACTGTGGGTTGACGGGCTAGCATTTATTCATTTGCGAGCAACATTGATTCATGGCAGTGAACCCGTTGCGACGGGGGATTATGTTATCCCCATATTTGATGAAGCGCGTCCTGAGTCATCCAACCAATTGAATCCCATTATCTCACAATTTGATTTGGTGCGGACAGAATCGGCAGGTGATGACTTTGTGTTTATGGAAATGCGCTGGCAAGTGGAGAATAAGCCGGACAATAGCAATCTGGTGTTTGAGCAAGTGTTACCAGACAGCTCCGTTGTAAATGTTGAACGAGAACGAATTTTTATGATGCTGTCATCGACTGGACAAGGCGTGGGTGCGTTGCAAGCTCCACCTCCAACAGCCAATTCGGTGATGGTTCGCTTACGCCTCGTTGATTTACAGACGGGTTTGATTTTGGCAGAGGAGGTCACGACTGCTCTGCATACGTCTGTTCTACCCACCGCAACCCCTCCGCCGGTTCCTACCGCTAGCGTACCCGCTATCACGAACTTTGCCATATTGCCTGACATGATCAATCGTGCTGGAGAAATCACCTTCGATTGGGAAACACAGGGCATGACAAGTCTCGGTATCACGCGCTTGTCAGAAGTGGGTGGAATCTTCCTCGAATCGATAGGCGACAACTTGCCAGCGTCGGGTCAACTGACCTATCAACTTCCAGCGAATTATACTGACCAAGCCGAGTTTCTACTCATCGGCACAGACGCGAACGGAACGACGTATCAAGCGAGTGCAAGTGTCGCTATAAGCTGTCCATTCCAGCCCGCATATGACACCAGTTGCCCGCTGACTCAACAATCCACATCGGTTGCGTCACAGGTATTTGAGCATGGTCTGATGGTATGGAGAGGCGACAGGCGACTGATTTATGTGATGTTTAATGATGGGAGCTTCGAGACGTTTGCGGATAATTGGGTGGTTGGCACGCCGATAGATACGCCAACCGATATTCCTGATGGATTGTATGCGCCGGAACGAGGATTTGGTCTGTTGTGGACGACGAATCCGTCTGTTCGAGATCGTGTGGGCTGGGCATTGACGTTCGAAGAAGCGATGGAGACGGTCATTGAGACCCGTTATCTATGGCGCAATGGTATGGAAGCCTTATCCTTGCGAATTCCGCAGGGGGTGTTGACCTTCCCGACCTCGATTGGGACATGGACGTATTTGGAGTGATGACGATGCTATTTGGCTTTGTCTTTTTCGTCTTCTTCACCGAGAAAACGACGTAAGCGTCCTAAGACTCCGCCCTCTCGTTTGATGGGGCGGTTGGTGGAAAAGGACAGTAAGACATTAGCAATTTGGTCATGGTGGGTTGCGCTGGGGACTTTGAGCTTCATGTCATGGCGCGGGGTGGCATAGCTGGTTGTGATGAAGACATTTGAGAGCATGTTGCGACCCTCGACGATCCGCACAACGAAGCCCATCTGATAGCCCCCTTGCATTTGGGCGATGAGGTCGGTCACGCCACAGACGAGGCGTACCTGTCGCTCTTGGTCGGAGAGATACTGGTCGGTATAGAATGCGACCCAGCCAGCTTGTGCCTGTAGCTGAGTCAGTAGGTTGTTGAAGAGGAAGTCGGCATCGGCGTTGACCGTCTCAGAAGTGGTGCGGTCTGCAATCGGTAAGGGAGGCATGTTAGTTGAGTGTCTCCAGAACTTGTCGTGCCGCCTGTCGCCCTTCCTGAATGCGACAATCGAGTCGTGATACCCCTTTGTGTGAGGGGTGGATGTCGCTGTAATCATTGCCGACGAGTGTGATACCGTCGGGGAGGTGCTGGCGGATGATGTTCATGTTCGCTTGGTGGGTGGCATCGTAACAACTGAGGGGGTCGGCTTCTGCCCAAAGGTCGATACGCTGGACGACAGGTTGTGCCTCGTTCCAACGGAAACTTTTATCAATCGCGTTAACCAAGCGTTCTGCTTCCGAATCGGGTTTGGCGCGGACACCCACTTGGAAGAGGATGTGTCCGTCTGGTACACGAGATGGATGGTCTGTCCAATGTTGGAAGGGATGAAGCAGGTCGATGAAACGCGGGAAGATGCGCTCTGGAATTTGGTCTCGCTGATAGCCCAAGGAGACTCGGTGTACGGTGTCGTAATGGAATTCACGCAAAGCATCGGAGATGTCGTTGATATAGCCGTAAAACATGCGCTCGGCAAAGCGGGCAGGGACGGTAATGACTAAGGCGCGGGCATCGAACAGGAGTCCATTTTCCATGCAGATGGTGAATTTGCCATTGAGTTCGCCGATGCTACTGACTGCCATTCGCATCAAGCGTCCGCCTGTGAGTTTGCTATCGAGTGCGTTGATGAGCGTCTGTGTGCCGTGTTTGAAGGCGAGATGTCCTTCGGCAGTTTCGTAAAGCGCATCTTCGATACCGAGTTCGTTGAGAATTGACCAATCGCCCATATTGGCGGTAATAAAGCCATTGCCATCGAGGATGAAGCCGTCCTGTTCCGTTGTGAGGATGCTCCCGCCAACGCGCGGTTTGACTTCGATGAGTGTCTAGTCGATATTGTGTTGTTCGAGTTCGTAGGCGGCGGATAAACCCGTTAGCCCTACACCAATCACGACGACATCTCGCATAATGACAATTCCTCACTTGACAATCGTTGTATTATCTTAATTTCCCAAATCGGATTTGGCTATCTCCTAATTATCCCAGCTTTTCTTTCTTTGACTTCTTTGTTTTCGCTTGGAGAAACAACCAGTAGATGGCGATGCCACTGACAATGGTTTGCAATGCTCCGCCGATGGTTAGCGCGGTCAATTCCTCGCTAAGGGTGGTGACAATCGATAGTGACATTACAATGCCACCTACCGCATTCGCCAACACCCAGAGCCAAGCATTTTTCGTATGTTGCCAGAGGATGATGCACTGGAGCAGGGCTGGAAATAGGAAGAACAGCAAGATTTGCAACGAAAATGCGGTGTTACTTGTCGCGGTGAGGTGCAGGACGATGCCACTTATCACCCAACCGATTGCACTGATTGGAATCCAGTGTTGCAAGTCTGCCTTCAGCAGGCGGTAAGCGATTTGTTGCTGGACGATGGCAATGGGGACACCAAAGCTCAGTCCCATTAAGACAGCATTGATCAACTCTAGGGGATTGAAACGTCCGATGCTATCGAGTATGAACCAGACAATCAGCCAAACAAGGATATGAATACCGACCCAGATTAGGAGGAACTGCCAACTATTAAGGCGATGTTCATCCACCTTTTTCTTTTTGGGTTTTAATCCTTGTTCCATAATAAGGTTAACTCCCCCACTGAAGAATTGAACGTTGAACTTATTATAAGGGAGTTTGGTGGGAATTATATCCAATATCTGATGAGAAGAGTGCGATCAGAATATGCGATGTATTTGACCTTGCTTGTTGGTCGACTTTCTCGGTATAGCAGAACACCGTACAATAATGAGACGATATGACTTACCTGATGATAGATAACTAAGCCATCTTGGTTACATAAAGACGAGAAAGGTCAATTCAATGAATCGCAAAATGCTCAAGATTTTCTTGCTATGCTTCGCAGTGAGTTTAGTTGTTGTTGCTTGTGGTAATCAAGCTCCAGCGGGTGACAATGCAAATAGTCAAAATGACACCAACAGTACGACAGGCAGTTCAGGTAGTGATGACACGACCAATGCAGATGCAGGCGATCCAGTGAGTGTGGCACAGGCTTTTTGGACAGCCATATTTAGTGGTGAAGGTGAAGTTGCCGCGACCTATGTTTGTGAGTTTGATTTGACAGGCATTAATACAGATACCATCGGCGAGTTGTTTGGTGCGGTTAATCTGGGTCCCGTTGAGATTGACACCTCAAATTTGAATTACTCGCTTGTTAGTGAAGACGGCGATACGGCAGAGGTGGAGATTTCGGGTGAATTGCTGATTGGTGTGGCAGGTACTGACCAACAAACCCCCACAGAATTCCAAACCATGTCCCTCTTTTTGGTGAATGAAGATGGCTGGAAGGTGTGTACAGAACAGTTGCAGTCATCCTAGCTGTTATTTGGTGTGAAGGCGACGAAGGGCAAGTGTTCAATAGCCAATTGACGGTATCCTTCTAAGTTGACGGGGATGTCATGTCCGATGATTTTGAGGAGGGACTGGGCGACTTTGGGATTATGCTCAGCATAGCGTACCATTTCTTCGCCACTGGCTTCGGGTGATAAGTGATTTGCAGTGACGGATAGGTGACGTTTGCCGACTTGAATATCGACCTGTGGATGAGCTTCGAGGTTGCGATACCAACTCGAGCTTTTGCCAAAGCCCGAACACACATAATAGGTGTCATTGTCTTTATCATAACGAGTGACCTCTACAACAGCTTGACGGACTTGTCCGCTTTTGCGTCCGATGTGATTGATGAGCATGAAGCGATTCCCCATTAGCCAGCCGAGACGTAAGCGATACATCCATATAGGTAGTCGCCACATGATGCGGGATAGTCCGGTTGGGGGTTTTGGGGTCTGATTGTTGCTTGTCGCCATGTTGTAATCTATGTAGGGGCGTACAACTGTACGCCCTTACAATGAACTTAACTTTCGTAATGACCGTTCTTATCCCACAGCAGATTGAACGGCGCGTTTGAGATAGACCCCTGCCATGGCACGACGGTAGTTTTCGGGATAGCTGACATCACCCATCAATGCACCTTCGATGTCGGACATGAGCGCATTAGCGGCTGAGTCGAGTGCTGAACTATCTAACGACGAGCCTGCTAGCGCGGACTCTGCGCCGGATGAGCGCATGGCATGGGTGGTTGCGCCACCGACTGCGACTCGTGCCGATTCGCAAGTTCCGCCGTTAATGCTGAGAACGACGCATACTCCGACGACAGCATAACGAGAAGCCGGATGGAAGAGCTTGGCATAACCACTGCGTTTCCCTCCCAAAGACGGAATCGAGACTCCCGTTATGATTTCGCCTTCGCCTAAGTCGGTGGTGAAGAGATCTACGAAGAAGTCTTCTGCACTGACGGCGCGTGAGCCATTGGCGGTTTGGACATGAACATCGGCATCACAAGCGACCAAGACTGTCGGTGGGTCAGAGGCGGGGTCAGCATGAGCGATGTTGCCCCCGATGGTGCCAAAGTTGCGTACCTGCGGGTCGCCAATCATGCCAGCGGCAGAGGCTAAGGCTGAACAATGGGATTTCACATCACTTGAGGCGGCGATCATGGCATGGGTCGCTAACGCCCCGATTTCCAGATTGCCGTTAGAGGTATTGATGCCTTTGAGGTCGTCAATGCGTCCGATATCGACTAGCTTGCTCGGTTCATTCAAGCGCAACTTCATCGCGGGGAGCAAGCTGTGTCCACCCGCGAGGATTTTGGCATCATCATCGCTAGATACTTGTTGGATGGCATCGCTCACAGAGGATGCGCGTACATAATCAAATTTACTTGCCCACATGATTAATCACCTCCTCCGGTTTGACTGTCTTGAATGGCTTGCCAGACTCGTGCGGGAGTCAAGGGCATGTCAACTTTTTCTATGCCAAAGGGTTTAAGCGCGTCAATGACGGCGTTGTAGACAGTTGGTGTGCTAGCGATGGTTCCAGTTTCACCAACACCTTTCACACCAATGGGATGATGGGGTGATGGTGTGACAGTATGGTCAAGTTCAAAGTTGGGGAACATATCTGCGCGGGGCATGCCATAGTCCATCATTGAGCCTGTCAGGAGTTGTCCGTTGTCGTCATAGACCACGCCTTCGGAGAGTGCTTGCCCAATGCCTTGCACGATACCGCCGTGAATTTGTCCAGCGACGATGACGGGGTTGATTTGGGGTCCGCAATCATCAACAGCAATGTAGCGTTTCAGTTCGATGTGTCCAGTTTGGGCATCGACTTCTACAATGGCGATGTGTGTGCCAAAGGGATAGACAAAGTTGGGTGGGTCATAGAATTGGGATTCTTCAAAGCCGGGGTCCATGCCTTCGGGTAAGTCCCAAGCGACAGTCGTCATGAGTGTGACATCTTGGATGGACTTGGCGTTATCGGGTGAGCCTTTGACGAAGAACTGACCATCTTCATAGTCGATGTCTTCGACGGAGGCTTCGAGGAGATGTGCCGCCATTGCTTTGGCTTTTTCTTTGAGTTTGCGTGCCGCTTTCACAAGTGCCGCACCTGCCACCGGAGTTGTCCGACTACCATACGTCCCCCAGCCCATGGGTGTGCGGTCTGTATCTCCATGAATGAGTTCGATGTCTTCGACAGGAAAGCCAAGTTCGCTAGAGATGATCTGGGCGAAGGTGGTTTCTTCACCTTGACCATGTGGCGATGCGCCAATCATAGCTTGAACTTTGCCGGTTGGGGAGACGCGGATAATCGCACTTTCCCACAAGCCCGCTTGGAAACCAATCGCGCCCGCAACTTGGCTGGGACCTAAGCCACAGATTTCGGAGTAAGTGGTCACGCCGATACCGATATATTTGCCTTGTTCACGCGCTTGGGCTTGCTCTTGGCGGAAGCTATCGTAGCCTGCCATTTCGAGGGCTTTATTAAGGGCGGGTTCATAATCCCCACTATCGTAGGTAATACCAATCGCCACATCATGTCCATCTTCAAACTTGGGAATGAGATTTTTACGGCGGAGTTCTACGGGGTCCATACCAAGCGCATCCGCCATCTTGTCCATCAAGCGTTCCACGAGGAAGATGGCTTCGGGACGACCTGCACCGCGATAAGCATCAGTGGGGGTCGTGTTGGCGAATGTCCCGATGGTTTCACAACGGATATTGGGGATGGTGTAGGAACCGCTATACATCAAGCCGTGCAAAATCGTAGGGATGCCGGGTCCGGCTG